>JAYTMV010000288.1:0-7649 GCA_043728175.1 Sphingomonadales bacterium | reverse complement strand
GTGGCATCCGCTTTCGCAGATGCGCTTTCCAGAGTGTCGCAAAAGCCGTAGCGGTCCTTTTGCCTGAGAGATTCCGGGGCGGTTGCTCCTTCGGCGGTTCCGGTTCCCCGAAACGCTCTCCCGCTTCGTCAGCGACTTTTGCGGCTTAGGCGAATGCGATTGGTCAAGTCAACCGCGATTAGCGCGTTGCGTTATACTGCAATTGTTCCGAGGTAAGCTGGAAACCGATCAGCAGTTCAAAGCTGGCCTTGGCAACGGCTGCACGCACTTCGGGGTCAGCGATTGGATCAACCGCAGCGTCAGTGTCACCTGCCCTGCGCTTGCGCGTGATGCGCTCGCGAATATCTTCGGGAAGGGTCGCCGCCGCACGATTGACGTTGGCACTGGCCGAGCCGCGCGCAGCGGCACGCAGATCGCCGTCCTTGAATGCAAGCGTCACCGATCCGACGCGCTTTGCAACAACAAGGCGACCCGCACGGACTATCGTTGAAAAATAGGGCAGGGTAACGCTTCGCGCGCCAGCCGAATTGGCACGCCTGCCAATCACATCAAATGTTGCTGTCGCCACGACATCCTCCCCCGAGTCGGTGCAGGTGCTGCGAACGTTGGTAAGGTCAGCGACAATATCAATCGCACGCGCGTCACGGCTTGAGGGTGGATCGAAGATCGTAATATCGCCAGTGTAGCTTGGCACCGCGACGGCAGGGCAGGCGCTGCGCGTCACTGAGACACCGCCGGTGGAGTCAATTTCACCGTCTTTGGCGCATCCTGTAATCAGGATCGCAAAGGCGGAGGCGGCAATAAAAGGGGCATAACGCGGCACTGGCAAATTCCCATATCTGGCGAAAATCACCTGCCGTATAGGAAGGCGCTTTCGCCGCTGCAAGCAATCGCGTAAAGGCTGCCCCTAATATGACTGAAAAACCTTCGCTTCACCTCCTCATTGCAGCACCGCGCGGCTTTTGCGCTGGCGTTGATCGCGCCATCCGAATCGTTGAGCTTGCGCTCGAAAAATACGGTGCGCCGGTCTATGTTCGTCATGAAATTGTCCACAATGCCTTTGTCGTGAATGCGCTCAAGGACAAAGGCGCGATTTTCATCGAAACGCTCGATGATGTGCCCGATGATTATCCAGTGGTGTTTTCTGCCCACGGTGTGCCAAAGGCAGTGCCTGCGAAGGCCGATGCACGCGGGCTTAGCTGGCTTGATGCGACTTGCCCGCTCGTTTCAAAGGTGCATCGCCGCGCCGAACGGCTGGTTGAGGCGAACAAACATATCATTTTCGTTGGTCATAAGGGCCATCCCGAAGTGATCGGCACCTTTGGACAAGTACCCGAAGGGACGATTACGCTGGTTGAAACGCCAAGCGATGTCGCAGCGCTTGAGGTTGAAAATCCAGACAATCTAGCCTTCCTGACGCAGACGACCTTGTCGGTTGATGATACCGCCGAAATCGTTGCAGCGCTTCAGGCGCGCTTTCCCTCAATCGCTGCCCCGCGCGGTGAAGATATTTGCTACGCAACGTCCAACCGGCAGGCTGCGGTCAAAGCAATTTCGGATAAGTGCGAAGCCATGCTCGTTATCGGTGCGCCCAATTCTTCCAATTCGCAGCGGCTGGCCGAAGTCGCAACACGAAGCGGTGTCCGCGCGCGGCTCATCCAACGGGCGAGCGAGATTGATTTTGACTGGCTTGGAACGCCCGCCGTACTTGGGATTACGGCTGGGGCGTCAGCGCCTGAAATCCTTGTACGCGAAGTGGTTGATCACCTCGCGACGCGCTTTACGCTCACCGAACAGGAAGTAGCGACCGCGACTGAAGATATGATTTTCAAGCTCCCGCGCGAACTCATGGGTGTGGTGCCAGCCTGATGGCTGACGCCGACGCCGAATTTGACGGCACTGGCCACCGCGCGCGCCTGCGCGGACGACTGCTCGAAAATGGTGGTGATAGCCTGCTTGATCATGAACTGATCGAATATTTGCTGACCCTTGCAATTCCCCGGCGCGATACCAAACCGCTTGCCAAGCGGTTACTCCATGATTTTGGCGGTATCTCTGGATTGCTCAGTGCTGATCCTGCTTCGATTGGCCGTGTTGAAGGGGTGGGCGATACAGCGGTGGCCGCGCTCAAAATTGTGCAAGCGGCGGCGCTCAGAATGCTGCGCGTTAAGGCCAGCGAAGCGCCCATTTTGGCAAGCTGGCAGTCAATGCTTGATTATCTGCGTGCTGATATGGCGCATATCCTGATTGAGCGGGTTCGCCTGCTTCATCTCAACAGCAAGAATATGTTGATCCGGGATGAGGTGATTGCCGAAGGCTCGGTTGATCAGGCCGCCGTTCATGTTCGCGAAGTGATTGGTCGCGCGATGCAGTTGGGATCAAGCGCAATCATCCTTGTTCATAATCACCCAAGCGGTGATCCAGCGCCGAGCCGCGCTGACATCACCCTGACGCGTGAGATTGCCGAGGCGGGTAAGCGGCTTGGCATCTCGGTTCATGATCATGTCATTATCGGGGCCGAAGGGCATAGCTCTATGCGGGCAATGGGGCTGTTATGATTATTGCATTGGCCATGCCGATTGGCTGCGCTATGCCCTGTGCAATCCGCTGCCTCACTTAAGAAAGTAGTCTCGCTTCATGCAAACATCTATGCGGCTTTTGCGTGAAAAGCGATTTGGGCCGCTGTTCGTCACGCAGTTTTTGAATGCGTTTAATGATAATCTGTTCAAGGCGGCGATGGTGATCCTCGTGATCTACACCATCTATAATGATCCCGCCAAAGAAGCAGGTTTCAGTGCGCTTGCAGGTGGTCTTTTCATCCTGCCGTTTTTCCTATTTTCAGCGCTTGCCGGGCAGTTGGCCGATAGCCGCGATAAGGCGCTGATGATCCGTATCGTCAAGACCGCCGAAATCGCCATCATGGTATTTGGTGCGGCTGGGCTGCTGCTCCATAATATACCGCTGATGCTGGCCGCGCTCTTTGCGATGGGGGTGCATTCAACCTTTTTTGGCCCGATCAAATACGCGATTTTGCCGCAACATCTCGATTCTGATGATGTCTTGGGTGGCACCGGACTCGTTGAGGCGGGAACATATATTGCGATCCTTGGGGGCACCATTGTCGGCGGGATCATCCCGAGTGAGTGGGCAGCAATTGGCGTCTTATTCGTCGCGGTGATCGGGCGGATTAGCGGTGGCTTTGTCCCCGCCGCGCCGCCTGCGCCCGATGCGCCTACGTTTAAGGTTGATTTCCACATCATTCGTTCGTCAATCGCACTCGTCAGTGCGACTATGCACATTCGCAGGCTATTTCTGGCGATCATTGCGATCAGCTTTTTCTGGTCAATCGGCGCGATCCTCGCCGCGCAATTCCCGCCACTGGTTAAGAATGTGCTTGGTGCGGATCAAAAGGTTGCGACGCTGTTTATGGCGATCTTTTCGGTTGGCGTTGCGATCGGCTCTATTGCGGTCAATCGCTTGCTCAAAGGCACGGTTTCTGCGCGCTATTCGCCAATATCGGTGATTGTGATGGGCTTGTTCGTGCTTGATCTCTGGTGGACGGTGAACCATTGGCCGCCCAACCCGCCAGAACTGCGGGGGCTGGTTGCATTTATCTCGCTTGGTGTGGCTGACCGGGTGCTGTTTGATTTGCTCGGGATTGCAATCGCGGGTGGCATGTTCGTTGTCCCGCTTTACGCGTTTTTGACCACAACCGTCGCCAAAACAGAGACCGCGCGCACGGTTGCTGCGAACAACATCGTCAATTCAGGCGCGATGGTTGCTTCAGCGCTGCTGCTTGGGCTTTTGATCAAGCTTGGCGTTACTGTTGCTGATTCGTTGCTGCTCGTTGCGATCAGTTGCGTTATTTCGGCGTGGATCGCTTACCGGCTTCACCGCGCGTGTGATTGAGCGCTAGCTCGCTTCTATCTCAACCTTTTCAACCCATTCGGGAAAAAAGCTCGGTTCGCGGGCTGACCATCCTGGTGCAGTCGCTACGGCTTCACTGATTGATTGGAGCAAAGCGCGGCGCCGTCCAGGATGAATTTGCGGCAAGAGCGCGGCTGCACAAAATGCGGCTGGAAGCCAAGGCCTGACATTTGCACCAAGCAACCGTTCGTAAAGAAAGCGGTATGTGCCAAATGTTGTCAGCCGGTCTTGCCCTAGGTCAAACGCTGAGACACGGATCAGCGTGCCGATAAATCCATCAAGTTGATCAAGCCCGTTCACATTGGGTGCCCGGCGACGCAGCTCAGGCAATATCTGATACACGCGTGATTGTGCGCGGATGCTTGCCGACTCGACGATATCGCGTGACCACACCGCAAGCGCATCAGCGCGGTCAAACGCCACATCAAGCGAACGGCGAATATAACGCTGTGCGCCAGCATCAAAGCTCGCGAACTCCTTAAGTTCGGACAGGGTTGTTTTGCCTTCAGGCGTTTTCATGTGCGTTGACATTATTAGAAACCTGTAATTTTCATCCATATCATAATCGCCTGATATGGTTAACATCACGTTAGAACGCTGCTGTGCCCGGCATCATCCCCGCTTTGCCGCCCAGAGGCTTCGATAAAACGCGGATTCGCTTCGATCAGAGGCAATGTCGGAGGGTGCAAATTTACGTGAGGGCACTAGACCAGTGCAATGGATAGACAGCCCTACAATCTCGGCGACCGCCATCTCAACTGGCAGATTGCGCTGTTTTCGATTCTCGGCTTCTGGTTGCTGTATGTTTTGATCGTCACGCTGCGGGCCTATGTCGTTGATTTTCCCGCGCAGGGCGAAATGGCGATACGGCGCGGCATTGTCACCGCGCTTGGCATCATGATCACAATTCTCTTGTGGCAGGCACTGCGGCGTTTTGATCGCAAATCGCTCGAAACCCGGATATTGGCGGCGGCGCTACTCGCTGTGCCCGCAGCGCTCTTGGTTGCTGCTGCAAACTATTATGCGTTTCATATCCTCGTGCCGTGCAACTGTGATGAAATCACGCCCGATGTGTTTGGCAATAACGCCAATTCAAGCGTTGCAATGGAGATTGGCTCAGTCGCGATTGACCGTTACTTCTTTCTCGTCGCTTGGTGCGCGGTGTATCTGGCGCTTGGTTTTGCGGGCGATGTCGGTCGCGCCGAACGGCGGGCTTCGGATTTTGCGCGCGCTGCGCAGGCCGCCGAACTGCGCGCGCTGCGCTATCAGGTGAATCCGCACTTCCTTTTCAACACGCTTAATTCGCTCAGTGCACTCGTTATGCGCGGGCGGCGTGATGAGGCCGAAGCGATGATCATGAACCTCTCAACCTTTTATCGCACCAGCCTTTCGGACGACTCAGTTGACGATGCGCCGCTTCGTGATGAGATCGCGCTTCAGCAGCTTTATCTTGATATTGAAATGATCCGTTTTCCAGAGCGGCTTTCAGTTGAGATAGATTTGCCTGATGATCTTGCCAGTGCTGTGGTGCCGAGCCTGATCCTGCAACCACTTGTTGAAAATGCGATCAAGCACGGGGTTTCACAAACCACCAAGCCAGTGACACTCAGGATCAGTGCACGGCGCGATGCGAATAATCTCATTCTCAGGGTACACGATAACGGCCGTGCCAAGTCAAAGTCTCCTCCTGAAAATGGGCATGGTATCGGACTGACCAACGTGCGTGATAGGTTGGCGGCACGCTTTGGCGCTGCGGCGCGGCTTGAAACCGAGGCAGATGAGAATGGTTTCACCGTTACACTGACATTGCCTTTGGACACTCACAATGACTGACGCCGTAACGCTCCGCACCTTGATCGTTGATGATGAGCCGCTCGCAGTTGAACGGATGCAACTCATGTGCGCTGGTCAGCCTGCGATCCGCTTAGTCGGTACAGCCAATGACGGCGGCACAGCGCTGCGCCTAATTGAGGCGCTATCACCCGATCTGATCCTGCTTGATATTGCAATGCCTGAAGTGGACGGCATCGAAGTTGCAAACCAAATCGCCGCGCGCGGCGGCGCCATGCCAGCAATTATTTTTGTGACTGCGTTTGATCGGTTCGCGATTGAAGCGTTTGATCTTGAAGCGGTTGATTACCTCCTCAAGCCCGTGGCAGCAGACCGCCTAGCGCGCGCAATCGAGCGCGTGGTTGAGCGCCGCAGCGGCAAGCCACCGGAGTCGAGCAAGAGTGACTACACGCAAGAATTTTGGGTGCCCTACCGCTCCGAACTCATCCGAATTGCAGCGCTCGATATTGAACGTATTGATGCTGAGCGCGATTATATGCGGCTCAATTTGGGGACGCGCAGCTATTTACTCCATCAAACGATTGGTGCGCTGGAGGCGCGGCTTGATCCAACGCAGTTTATCCGCCTCCACCGGTCAGTGATTGTCCGGCGTGACCGGATCAAATCGCTTGGCCATGATCGCGGCGGCGCTTGGTATGCTGAACTGGTTGACGGCGAACAGGTGCGAATTGGCCGAACCTATCTTGCCAATGCCAAACTGATGGCGGGCCGCGCGTCCAGTTAAGGGCGGTGGCGAAACAGGTGGGCAGGGATGAAGGCCTCTGCTCCGCCACACAATTCTTTCATATCGCGGTTTTCGCGCGGCGCTTGGGTCATTCGATCAACGGCAGGTGCACTCGGCTAACGCGCAATGGCCTTCGACGAACGGCACCGCGCCTTTACTTAAAGCCCTAAACCACCAAGCGCTTTCTGCTTGAGGATTGATTTGCCAGCTTTGGTCATCGCCTTCATCAGGCCCGATTTCTTTTTCTTGGTTTCATTGCAGAAGGTCGGCGTTGCGGCCGCCGTGCTTGCGTCAACTTGGCTGGCCTTATCAAGTGCCAAAAATTGTGAAATCGGCAGTGACTGTTCAACCGCGCTGCGCGCGAAGGTCATCGCGAGCGAATCTTTTTTGGTAAGGCCAAGCGAGGTTCCGCATTTCTCCTCACCTTTTTTGAGAACAGAGCCATTGCCAAGTACGACCTTGGCAAGATCGCCAATACCGAGCGCCGCCGCTGGCGTTGTAAGCAGCGCAAATGCTGTCACTGCGACGCTATATTTGATCAAGATTTTACGCATAACTAAACCCCCACATAATGGAGCGATGAAGCTATCACAGTCGGGGCGTGAGTCCAAAACTAATAACTGGCTTGTCACTCGAGCGTCAAAACGGCATAGGCTCGCGCGATACTGACACGCACCCTGCGAAAGCCGATCACCATGAAACTGCGCATTATCGTAACGCTCAAAAACGGGGTGCTTGATCCGCAGGGCAAGGCGATCCACCACGCGCTTGAAGGGCTTGGCTTTGGCGGCGTGAATGATGTTCGCGCGGGCAAGCTGATTGAGCTGGATGTCGCCGATGATACAAGCGATGATGCGCTTGATGAGATGTGCCGTAAACTGCTCGCCAACACCGTGATCGAAAATTACCGGATTGAGCGGGTCTGAGCGATGAAATCGGCGGTCATCGTTTTTCCCGGATCAAATTGTGACCGCGATCTTGCGGTTGCGCTGAGAAGCGTGAGTGGTAACGCGCCGACGATGGTGTGGCACCGTGAAACTGAACTGCCTGACGGGGTTGATCTGATCGCAGTGCCGGGCGGATTTTCCTACGGCGATTATCTGCGTTCGGGCGCGATGGCGGCGCGTTCACCGATCATGCGTGCGGT
>JAYTMV010000287.1:0-15744 GCA_043728175.1 Sphingomonadales bacterium | reverse complement strand
CTGATGACGCGGCAGGATCTTGATCCATTTTCGGTTGAAGAATTGCACGAAAGGCTTGAGATTTTGGCGCTTGAAACCGCGCGGGTTAAGCAAAAGCTTGAGGGTGCCGTTAACCACCGGGCAAGCGCGGACTCGCTATTCAAGCGTTAGTTGAATGAATTGCCCTTGATCAAACGGGTCGGGCACCCGATGTTGGGTTTTCCAAGGAGTGACGAAATGCCGTCTTTTGCCCGTGAACTCGAAACTACATTGCATAATGCGCTCGGCGCTGCGGCAACGCGCCGCCATGAATATGCCACGCTTGAGCATCTGCTGCTCGCGCTGATTGATGATGAGCATGGCTCAAAAGTCATGGCCGCGTGCGGCGTTGACTCAAACGAACTGCGCGAAACGGTTAAGCATTATCTTGATACTGAACTTGAGGCCCTGAAACAGGACGGCCAGACCGACCCAACGCCGACCAGCGGTTTTCAACGCGTGGTGCAGCGCGCGATCCTCCATGTGCAAAGCTCTGGCCGTGATGAAGTGACCGGCGCGAACGTGCTTGTCGCGCTGTTTTCCGAACGTGAAAGCTATGCCGTCTATTTCCTCCAGCAGCAGGATATGAGCCGCCTTGATGCGGTGAGCTACATAAGCCACGGCGTTGGCAAGGGCGTTGAAACGCCCGAACCGCGCGAAGTTAAGGGCGCTGAAGAGAAGGAAGAGAAAAAGCCTGAGCAGGGCAAGGGTAAGCAGGAGTCTGCACTCAAGCAATTCTGCGTTGATCTCAATGAAAAGGCCAAAAAGGGCAAGGTCGATCCGCTAATCGGGCGCGGGCCCGAGGTTGACCGGACGGTGCAAATCCTCTGCCGCCGTTCAAAGAATAACCCGCTGTATGTTGGTGAACCCGGTGTTGGCAAAACCGCAATTGCCGAAGGGTTGGCGCGCAAGATCATTGAAGGCGATGTGCCTGAAGTGCTGTTGCCAGCAGTGATTTACTCGCTTGATATGGGCGCGCTGCTCGCGGGCACGCGCTATCGCGGCGATTTTGAAGAGCGGTTGAAGGCAGTGGTCAATGAGCTTGAAAAGCTCCCCGACGCCATCCTCTTCATTGATGAAATCCACACCGTAATTGGCGCAGGCGCGACCAGCGGCGGCGCGATGGATGCGTCAAACTTGCTTAAGCCAGCACTGAGCGGCGGGACGATCCGCTGCATCGGTTCAACCACGTACAAAGAATTCCGCAACCATTTTGAGAAAGACCGCGCGCTGCTACGCCGCTTCCAGAAGATCGACGTGAATGAGCCAACGATTGAGGATACAATCAAAATCCTCGCTGGCTTGCGGAGTGCGTTTGAGGATCATCACAAGGTAAAATACACCCCCGACGCGATTAAATCGGCGGTTGAGCTTTCGGCGCGCTATATCAACGACCGCAAATTGCCTGATAAGGCGATTGACGTGATTGACGAGGTTGGCGCGATGCAAATGCTCGTCGCCCCGGCCAAGCGCAAAAAGATCATTACGACCAAGGAGATCGAAGCGGTTATCGCGACGATGGCGCGCATCCCGCCCAAATCGGTATCAACCGATGACAAGGCGTCGCTCGCGAGCCTCGAAACCGATCTCAAGCGGGTGGTGTTCGGCCAAGATGCTGCGCTTGAAAAACTGGCGTCGGCGATCAAGCTTAGCCGCGCGGGCCTGCGCGATCCTGAAAAGCCGATTGGTAGCTATCTGTTCACTGGGCCAACTGGCGTGGGGAAGACCGAGGTTGCGCGTCAGCTTGCCAGCATCATGGGCATCCCACTCCAGCGTTTCGATATGAGCGAATATATGGAGCGGCACTCGGTCAGCCGCCTGATCGGCGCGCCTCCGGGCTATGTCGGTTATGATCAGGGCGGGCTTCTGACTGATGCGGTTGATCAGCAGCCACACAGTGTGTTGCTGCTTGATGAAATCGAAAAGGCGCACCCCGACCTGTTCAACATCCTGTTGCAGGTGATGGATAATGGCCGCCTCACCGATCATCACGGCAAGACGGTTGATTTCCGCAACATCATCCTGATCATGACGACCAATGCCGGCGCATCAGACATGGCACGCGAGACGATTGGCTTTGGCAATCTGACGCGCGAAGGCGAAGACGGCGAAGCGGTGAAGAAAATGTTCACGCCCGAGTTCCGCAACCGTCTTGATGCGGTGGTGCCGTTCGGCTACCTCCCGCCCGAAGTCGTCGCGCGCGTGGTGGACAAGTTCATCCTCGAACTCGAACTCCAACTCGCCGACCGTGATGTCCATATCAAGCTCGACGATGATGCCAAGGCATGGCTGACGACGCGCGGCTATGACAAGCTTTACGGAGCGCGACCAATGTCACGCCTGATCCAAGAAAAGATCAAGCAGCCACTCGCCGAAGAACTGCTCTTCGGCAAACTCGTCCACGGCGGCGAAGTCAGCGTCCATCTGAAGGACGGCGCAATGGCGTTCGAAATTGTTGCAGCTGCACCCAAGAAGGGCCGTAAAGGCGGGAAGGCGAAGGTGAAGACTGGGGTTTGAGGGTGTGGCGTTTGAATTTGCCCCCGAAAAGGACATCATCAATATTGGCAAGCACAGCTACTCGTTAAGCGGTGCCCCTGCTGTTTTTGACGGGCCATATATTGAGGAAGAAGATGCCCGGTTCGACTATGAGGAAACCCGCTTCGTTGCCATCGGCCCCATCGCCGCTTTGTCCGACCGCTTGTTTGTGGTAGTCTACACTTGGCTTGGGGCAAACCGTCGGTTGATCAGTTTCAGGAAAGCCAATGACAAAGAAATTCGAAAATACCGTGGTAGTCACGCCTGAAAGCCTAAAAGCGGCGATTGCCGCGATGAGTACGCCTGAAGCTTTGGCGCGTTATGATGCCATGACTGATGAAGATATCGCGGCCCAAATCGCGAGCAACCCCGACGCAGCCCCCGAACTTGACGACGCCTGGTTCGAACGCGCGCGGCTGGTGACACCGCTTAAAGGGAAGGCGGGCGGCATAGCTCTGTAAGTTGCGAGAACTCTCATGTCTGTAAATTTTTCTATTTAATAAATAGTACATATTCGTGTTGTTGAATATAATAATTAATAGGAAAACTCAATGAAAAATTGTTGCGCTGTAAAAATTACTCTTAGTAATGGAGATATTCAAATATTTCATGTTGGAGCGGAAACATTAGAAGAATCTTTAAAAATTCTTAGCGAGGGCCATCAAGATGTTAGCAATGCCAATGGACAAATTGTATTAAATACCCAAAACATAAAATCTGGAGAATTTAAGCAAGATTTATCAGCACATTATACTAAGAGTTAGACGCTGAACTTTATAGCGCTTACCCCTCAATAATGATAGCGGCACTGTGCAATCTCAAGCCGTTGTTCGTCGCTCTTGCCGATCACGCGGTAGACCAATCGGTGTTCCTTATCCAAGCGCCGTGACCAGAAGCCAACCCAGTTTTCGCGCAGCGGTTCGGGCTTTCCCGTTCCCGCGAAAGGGTGACGCCTGCATTGCTCAATGAGATCATTGAGGCGGGAAAACAGTTTTGGGTCTTCGCGATAGAACCACAGATAATCGTCCCAGCCACGCGAGGCGAAGACGATCTTCACAAATTGATCAGGTCACGTTCAATGCCCTTGCCAGCGCTGAGTTCAGCAATCGACGCATCAAGCCGCGCCGCATTGGCCGGGCTTGATTTGAGATAAAGCGTTTCTACCATCGAATCATACTCGCTCTGGGCGATCAGCACGACTGGTTCATGCCCTTGCCGCGTTACGAGGATCGGCGCGCGATCATTGTTCGCCCGGTCATACCAATGGGCAAGCTTGTTGCGCAGTTCAGTGAAATTCACATGGATCATGTGTACGTGTTAATGGACATATCAGAATGCGTCAAGATTACCCCCGTTCACCCAAGCGAAAGGTGGCGGGGCATAGGCTGTGCTGATGATCCGTTTCGCCCTCACCGCCATTTTGATGCTTAGAGCGACCGCAGCATATGCGGCACCTGATACGCCCGCAGAAACGATCATCCGCCTGACCCCGGCGCAAATTGCCGCGATTGAGGATGCCAAGATTGCGCGCGAAACTGCGCCGCCTGTCCTCGTTGACGCTGACCCCCTCAAACCGCCGCGCGAAATCCACGGCGAAGTCGGTTTCGGCATTGGCACACGCGGCTATTCCGAAATATTCGGCACCGTCGTTACACCGCTTGGCGATGACGCAACCGCTGCATTCTCATTCGCGCGCCAAACCTACGGACGTCGCCGCACGCGACGCTAAGGCCATACGCTTGCAATCGCGCACATTTCTGTTATAACGGCTGTATGAACATGCAGCTTAAAATTACCAAGATCGGCAATTCGGCTGGGATCATCCTGCCCAAGGAATTGCTTGCGCGGCTTCGCGTTGAGTCAGGCGATACGATCTACGCCAGCGAAACGCCTGACGGGGTGCGCCTTACCGCCTCCAATCCTGACTTTGTGACCAAAATGGAACTTGCCGAAGCGATCATGCGAGAAGACCGCGATATATTGCGCGTATTAGCACAGTGACCCAAGCCATCCGTATTGAGCCGGTGTGGCTTGATGCGAATGTCGCACTTGCCATTCACGAACGTCAGCTTGCCGAACATGGCGGGGGCATTGGCGTGCGTGATGAAGGGTTGCTTGAATCCGCACTTGGTCGCCCCGTCAACCGCTGGGCATATGGCGAAGATGATTTGTGCGCGCTGGCCGCTGCTTATGCGTTTGGCGTGGCGCGCAACCATCCTTTTATTGATGGCAATAAGCGCACGGCGTGGGTGCTCGCGCGGCTGTTTCTCCGGCTTAACGGCGCTGTGCTGATTTTTGCGCCCGAAGATGCCATCCGCACCGTACTCGCACTTGCCGCAGGCGAATTGTCAGAAGATGAACTCGCTGACTGGTTTCGCGGTCACCTCACCCCAGATAACGTTTGAACCACGCCAGCGCGTCGGCCCAGCCTTGTTTGGCGGCCTCGGCATTATAGCTTGGCCGGTAATCGGCGAGGAAACCGTGGTCAGCACCTGCAAACAGCTTAATCTGTGATCGTTTGTTCGCGCCCTTGAGCGCTGCGTTCATCGTATCGACGTCGGCAACAGGGATGCCCTTATCGAGCGCGCCGTAAAGGCCGAGGACGGGCACGATCAGGCTGTTCACTTTATCGATTGGGTTCTTTGGCTGAAGCTCACTTGGCTTACTGATGACACGACCATACCAAGCAACGCCCGCCTTCACCTTGGGATTGTGCGCGGCATACAGCCAAGTGATCCGCCCACCCCAGCAAAAGCCAGTGATGCCGATTTTCTTGGTATTGCCGCCGTCGCCGCCGACAAAGCCAGTGAGCGCGTCAAGATCACCCATCACTTGCGCATCGGGGACTTTAGAAACAATGTTACCAATCAACAGCTTGAAATCAGTCACCTTGGTCGCATCGCCCTGCCGCTGATAGAGATCAGGCGCGATGGCATAATAGCCTGCCTTGGCCAGACGGCGGACGATATCGCGAATCCATTCGTGAACGCCGAAAATCTCCTGCACGACGATGATCACTGGCGCGTTGGGCTTGCCCTTTGGCTTCGCGCGGTATGCCCCCATCATAATGTCGCCCGTTTTGAAACTGACCATCCCGGCCTCAAGCCCGTTAGTATCGGTCGTGATCGCAGCAGCACTGATAGGTTGGGCAGCGAGCGCATAGCCGACGATTGCAGCCGATCCGATCATCGCCGCACGCCGATCAAGCTGCGTTGAGCGCACCCAATTTTCGGTTTCTTCAAGACGTGTTGACATGGCAAGTGACTCCCAAATTGATTTCTCACCGTTTATACCATGATGCAGCCACCCTTCAAATGGGTAACCACGCATTGATGCTGGGCTTGCCCCTAAGACTTTGCTCTGGCACTCCGGCCTGATGCTTGATTTTGGTGATCTTGATATGATGGCACGCGGTGGCTCGCTGGCTTTGCTGCTGCTGTGGAGCGCGCTTCTATACCGTGATCACCGCTCAGAGCTTGTCGCGCGGGTGGCGCTGTTGATGATAGCTGCGCTCTGCTGCCATATTTTGGCGGATACAGCGCCTTGGGGGCCACAGGCGGGGCTTGGTTTGTTTCTCCTCAAAGTCGGACAAGCCGCAGCGCCAGGACTTTTCTGGTTGTTTGCGCGGGCGTGGTTCAACGATGAAGACCGAATTGGCTGGCGAAGCTGGCTTTTGATCGCGGCGTGCGTGGTGCTTGAAGGCTATGCGCTTTTGACATTTGGCAGCGGGCGTAATCGCTACTTTGCGATTGATATGCTGGTACGTTTGTTTTGGGCAAGCTTTGCTATTGCTGGGCTATGGGTGGCATGGCGCGGTCGCGCGGGCGATCTTGTTGAAGGGCGGCGGAGGCTGCGCACGCGTTTTGTTGCCGCAGTTGGGGGCTATGTGCTGCTTGTCGTTGGGGCAGGATTTATTGCCAATCTTGATCCAGATCCGAATATGATTTTCTGGGTCATCAATCTTGGTATCCCGCTGCTCACAGGAGGGCTGTGCGCCACGATGTTCGGGATTCGTCATCCCGATTTATTCGCTTCACCCATTGCTGAACCACGACGCGAAGAACCGATGCCGCTTGATGATCCGCTCGCCAATCGGCTGCTCGCCTTTATGGAGCATCAAAAGCCGCACCGTGATGAAGCCCTCACAATTGCCGCACTTGCCGCTCAACTCGGCGAGCAGGAATATCGCCTGCGCCGCCTGATCAATGGCCAGCTTGGCCACCGCAACTTTGCGACCTTCCTCAACGGCTACCGTCTTGCCGAAGTGAAGGCGGCGCTCACTGATCCGAGCCAGCGGGACGTGCCAATCCTCACCATCGCGCTTGATGCTGGTTTTGGTTCGCTCGGCCCGTTCAACCGCGCCTTTCGCGATGCTGAAGGTTGCACACCGAGTGCGTATCGTGCGGCGGCCGCCTAGCCGATTCCGAAATCGGCTAGTCGAAATTGAACTTGAGGGAGTGTGTTTGATCCAGATGCCCCAAGTAGGATGGACATATTTGAAACGGAACTGAATTTTATGAATGATCTTTTCCTGCCCTTGGAAATCCTGCGCGAATACGGATTGACGTCCTTCACATTTGATTTTGGCCGCTACATCATCGCGGCAAGCCTGTTCGCTGGGATCGTCTGGATGATGCGGCGCACGCAATTGGCCAGTCGTAAAATCCAAGCGCGTGAGGCAACCCGCGCGGATATCCAGCGCGAACTGGTCGCCTCATTTCAAACCTGTCTCGTCTATGTGCTGATCACCGTCCTCGTCATCTGGGGACGCAAAACCGAAGTGCTGCAACCGTTTGACCGCGATATGGGCTGGTTGCCGGGGATTGGCCTGCTGGTTGCTATGGTCATCGCGCATGATGCGTATTTCTATTGGGCGCACCGGACAATGCACCACCCGCGCCTGTTCAAAACATTCCACCGTTTCCACCACAAGACTGTGACGCCAACGCCGTTCACTGCCTATGCGTTTGCGGTGCCAGAGGCGTTTGTGATGGCGATCTTCGTGCCGATCTGGCAGTTTTTCGTGCCGACCCCGCCGTGGGTGATGTTCACCTTCCTCAACCTGCAAATCATCCGCAATGTCATGGGGCATGCAGGCGTTGAGCTTCACCCGCGCTGGTGGCTTAAAACCCCGCTGACCGCATGGATCAGCACGACGACGCATCATGACATGCACCATTCGGGCAGTTTCAACCATAATTATGGGTTTTACTTCCGCTTTTGGGACAAGATGATGGGCACCGAACACCCCAAATATATTGGGACGTTCGAACGCGTGGTTTCCCCCGCGCAGAGAGCCAAAGGCAGCGCCGCCGTCCCATCGACGTCGTTGTAACACTGGCGGTGGGGATAGCTTGCGCCATCCCCACCGTTTTTTCAGCTTAGCATTTTTCAGCTTAGCACTGGCAATCCACACAGGTGCATGGATTGCAGCGACACATGCCCCGCTTTGGCGTGGATACAGCCGCTGCGGGTGCTGGTGCTGTCTTGGCTTTTACCGGATTCGACATTGGTTTTCTCCTGTGGTGCCAACTGGCGAATCACGCTATAGCAGCCGTACCATAGTACGGAGTCAAGCATGAAAAATGGGGTGACAATTGCAGGGCTGGCCAAGGCGGTTGGCGTCGGGGTGGAGACGGTGCGCTACTATCAAAGGCGCGGTTTGCTTGAGGTGCCTCAGGCCATCGGCGCGGTGCGGCACTACGGCCCTGATGATCTCCGCCGGCTAAGCTTCATAAGGCGCGCGCAGGGCGCTGGCTTCACACTTGAAGAAATCACTGAACTGCTCGCGCTTGACCGTACTGAGGATCGCACGCGCATCCACGCAATGGCGGCCGAACGGATCGCCGCACTTGATATCAAAATCCACGAACTCGAAGCCTCACGCACCGCGCTTGAACGGCTACGCGCCACCTGTGCATCAGGCAAAGGCGGCGCGTGCCCGATTATTGAGGCATTTGATCCGGGCTAGACCCTAGCCAAGCCCCAACATCTTACGCTCACGCCTGATCCACGTCGCAAAGCTTGGCCGCTCGTGCATTGCTGCGATCCACGCGGAGAGCTTGGGGTATTTGGCACCGTCGGGCTTAACGCCTGCATGTTCGGCATTTACGAACGGGCTGGCCACCGCAATGTCAGCAAGGCTAAGCGTATCGCCAACGAGGAACCCTGAGGCCGGGATTACGCCTTCAAGATAGTCCAGTACGGGTGGCAGCGCCTCGGTTTCGGATTTGGCGGCCAAAGCAAGATCGCCCTCCTGCCCCATGAATTTGGGCATAACGATACGGTTGAAAAAGATTGGCCCCGCCGCACCCGTCAGGATTGTGTCGGCAAATTCATCGAACCAGATGACGCGCGCGCGGTTTGCAGGATCGGCGGGGATCATCACCGGTTCGGGATGCTTGGCCTCAAGATAGGTAACGATTGCGGTCGAATCCGAAATGCTGAAATCACCGTCACTAAACGCAGGCATTTTCCGAAACGGGCTGGCCGCAAGAAAATCAGGATTGGTGTCGCCAAGCCCGGTCGGCGTCAGCGGCAGATCAATGCCCTTCTCAACGGCATAGGCCATAACTTTGCGAACGAACGGCGAAACGGGGGCACCAAATAGCATCATGGGGAGGACTCCTAAGGGTGGGATTGGGCAGTTAAATGTCACATTCGGTTGCAATCCGCAACTGCACTTTTGATGGCTGGCAGTTGACACTCGCTTCATACATGTCACCTATGCTGACCAAGTTCAGGGGCGTTCATGACGGTCATTTTATTTCTTATGTTGGTCGGGGTGATCGTTGCGCTGGCCAATCGGTCAGCACGAATTGTTACGCTTGAGCGGCTGGTTGCGACGCTGATCAGGCGGCTTGACCGGATCGAGAATGCAGCGGACGCGCGCCCGGCTGTGGCGGCGACAGATGTGCCGCCCGATGTTTCTGAGGCACCCGAAGGCATTCCCGAAGTTATCGTAGCGCCACGCATAAACACGCCTGCGCGGGTGGTGACAACTGCTGCGCCGGTTTCGCCTTGGCAAAAGGCTCCAGCAGTATCCGAGCCGCTGACAGAGCCGGTCTACGAACCCGAACCCGAAGTTGCGCGGCTCACAGCGGGCCAGCGGTTTGAGGCAGTGGTCGGCGGTAAGCTGCCAATCTGGATTGGCGGGATTGCGCTCATTCTTGCTGGTTTTTTCCTCGTGCGATACTCGATTGAGATGGGGCTGCTTGGGCCGGGGGAGCGCTGCGTGATTGCCGCACTCCTTGGTACCGCGCTGCTTGGCGCAAGTGAGGCCGCGCGGCGCATTCCAAAATTTGCGAGTGACGAACGCGTTGGCCAGTCGCTGGCAGGTGCAGGCATCGCAAGCCTTTACGGCACGCTTTATATGGCGAGCGAGCTATACGGCCTGATCGGGCCAATCACGGCGTTCGCCCTGATGGTCATAGTAACGGCGGTTGCGCTTGGGCTATCGCTCCGACACGGGCCGCCGACCGCGATCATGGGCTTAATTGGCGGTTTTGCCGCACCTTATGTTGCAGGCACAACCAATGATAATGTGACGCCAGTTCTAATTTATCTCGGGCTGTTGATGGCAGGACTGTTTGCGCTCGCGGTTCATCGCGGCTGGCTGTGGCTGGCACTCGCAGCAACCGGGGGCAGCGCGATCTGGTCGCTTGGCCTTATGTTTGGCGGGTTTGCTGAGGCCAACCCAGCGCTTGGGTTCTTCATCGTCGTCGTCGCGCTTGGCGCAACATTAGTGGTGCCCCGCAGCGGTTCGAGTGATCAGCGCATTCGTTTGATCCCGATGGTCGCTGGCTTTGTTCAGCTCGCGCTGTTCGCGCCGCTTATTCAATTCGGGCTGAGTGCTTGGCTGATGTATGCGCTGCTTTCGGCGGCGAGCCTGTTTCTGGCGTGGCGTGACGCGCGGCTGGCACCTGCGCCGCTCGCCGCGCTTGCGCTCGTTACGGTGCTGCTATTCGCTGCGTATGATGCGGGCAGCCCCTTTGCGCCGTGGATCACCGTCGGCGCGACACTTTTGTTCGCGGTGCCGGGGCATGTGTTGGCCCGCAACGCGGAGGGCAAGCCGTGGTGGGCGATACTGGCGCTTGGTGGCAGCGTAGCGCCGCTGTTTGCCGCGCGGATCAGTGGGCAAGCGCTGTTCAGTGATTTTGGCTGGGGTACAGCAATGCTGATCAGCGCGGTGCCGCTGATGCTGTTAAGCTGGCGCGCGCGCGGTGAGGCACGGACGACCTTGCCCCCCGACATAGCCCATTTTGGTGGAGCGGTGCTGGCTGCGCTACTCGGGTTCGGCGCGGCGACGCATATGCTTAATGTTGACCTTGCGACCGTCGTAACGCTCTCGCTTGCTGTTGCGCTCGCGGCATGGGGGAAGCGCTCGGGCGACCGAGCGATTATCGAGGCAAGCCTTGGCGGCGTTGCGCTTGCCGGGCTTTACTGGATTGCAGGGCTGGTGCGCTATCCCGAGCTTGGCCAAGCCGTTTTTGGAGGTGGCGGGGTTCCTGCATTCGCCATTATAGTGACGCATATTATTGGGCCGGGGCTGTTGCTCGGCGTGATGGCCTGGCTCCACGCTGGCCGAAAATACAGCGACCAACCGCTTCGCTATATGGCACTCGCATTTGGCCTTGCGCTGCCGCTCGCGCTGGTGCCCGAACTTTGGCATTTGCCGGTGCTGGCTGGTATCGCGGCGATGCTGTTGGCCTCGCGCATTTCGCTTCCTCTGCCGCGTTTCGGGGTTGAGGCGGTACTCGTGACGAGTGCTTTGGCCGCACTCACGCCGCTGCTGCCGTTCATGCTAATTTTTGCGCAAGCCCTGTTTGGCGAGACGCTTCATTTTGGGTTTCTGCCATTCGTGTCAGAAGCGACGATTGGTCTTGCGCTGCCAGCATTATTGCTTGGCGCTGGCCTTTGGCAGTCGCGTTACCCGCTCACGGTATTGGCGCAGCGGTTGGCGGTCGGCGGGACTGCGGCGCTCGCGGCGGCGGCGCTTTACACATTTGCGAAACAAGCACTGGCAATTGCCGAGGCAGACCGCTTCATTGCGCTCGGTTTTGCCGAACGCGCGGTGATCACGCAATTGCTGTTCGGTGCGGCGGCGTTGATGTTTGCACGGGGCGCCCTGTGGCAGCGCTATGCGCTGATCCCGCTGTGTCTTGGGCTGTTCCGCTTTGTCTGGTTTGATCTGCTCTTGCTCAATCCGCTCTTGGTGACGCAGAATGTCGGGAGCATTCCGATTGCCAATTTTGCGGTGGTTCACCTCGGCCTGACCGCTGGCTGGCTGTGGTATTTCGCGCGGCAAGAGGCGCTTTCACGGTTTGCCCGCATCATGAATTACAGCGCCCTTGGCGTTGGCATGATCATGGTGATCGCCGCCGTCCGCCAGATATTTCAGGGGCCGCTGCTTAACGCGCCTGAACTGCCGCGCGGGGAAAATTACGCTTATTCCGCCGCCTTGCTTGCTCTCTCGCTGGTCTGGCTATGGCAGGGGCTTCGGCGTCAGGCGAGCTGGCTGCGGATCGCGGGGCTTGCCTTGCTGACGCTGGTAACGCTCAAAGTATTCCTGATCGACGCAAGCGCACTTAAAGGCTTGCTGCGCGTGTTCTCATTCCTTGGGCTTGGTGGCGCGTTGATTGGGATTGGTTGGGCATACGGCCGATTACTTGGCACCGCAAAGGCAAAGATCGATGGTTAGACTGTGCATCCTAACGCCAGATCCGGGTTATGAAGAGCATTGGCAACCCGTGGCCGAGCGATATCGCGCGCTACTTGGGGGCATTGCGGAGATTGCGACGTGGAATGACGCGGGCGATCTTGCGGGTTTTGACCTGATTTTGCCGCTCATGGCGTGGGGATATCAGCGTGACCCCGTCCACTGGTTCCACTTGCTTGACGTTTGGGAGGCGGCGGGGCTGGCCTTCGCCAACCCAATCGCGACGCTGCGGTGGAACACCAACAAAGATTATCTGTTCGACCTTGAAGAAGCAGGCGTTGCGATTGTGCCGAGCCGCCTTGCCCACGCTTTGACGCGCGGCGATCTCGATGCCGCGCGCGCTGTGTTCGGCTGCGAAACACTCGTCATAAAGCCAACGATTTCGGGGGGAGCCGACGGCACATACCGGCTTGGCTCCAGTGACGCGATTCCCTTTGATGTGCTTGAGCGTGAAATGCTGATCCAGCCGCTGATGCCAATGATCGCGCGCGAGGGCGAGTTTTCGCTCTTTTATTTTGCTGGTGGCTTCAGTCACGCGATCCTCAAAATCCCCGAACAAGGTGATTTCCGGGTGCAGGAACAATTTGGCGGGCGCGAAGTGACGATTGATGCGCCTGTTGCGGCGCTTACCCTCGCTGAAGCAGCTTTAGCAGCAGCGCCCAGCCCGCTCACCTACGCCCGCGTTGATATGGTGCGCGGTGAGGATGGCGGGTTTTATCTAATGGAGCTTGAACTGATTGAGCCGTCGCTGTTCCTCGATCATGCGCGTGACGGCGGCGCGGCGTTCGTCGCGGCGGTGGTTAACCGACCTTGAGCGCAAGTGCAGCAAGCACACCGGCGGATAACATCGCGAGGATCATGATCAGCGGCCACGGCATGAAGCCAACCTTGTCAGGATCGCTGCGCCGCGAACGCCTGCGATCTGCGTAACTCGCAAACGCCGCCACCGCGACTGCCGCACCACAAATACCCCAATAGCCTGCTTGCATCTTGCCCTCCGCGCACCCAATATAAGCGTCAGGATTAACTTTGCGAGGTCTCCCCAAAAATGCGCACGTCCCTTATTATTGCTTCTGCCATCGCGGTAACCGCTGTCGTCGCCACGCCAATGCTCGTCGCCCGGCCAACCGTGGCGAATAAATCGCTTGCAGCCGCAGTTGCAGCACCCCACCGCAGTGACGCCAACAAGGCGCGCGATAAGTATCGCAATCCAGCGGCAACGCTCACTTTCTTCGGCGTCAAGCCAAGCGACAATGTTGTTGAACTTTATCCCGGCGGCGGTTGGTACACCGAAATTCTGGCTCCCTATCTTTCGGCCAAGGGCAGCTACACCGTGGCCGCCCCTGTGGGTCGCGGGGCCGATAATATCGCCAAGAAGCTCGACGCAGACGCAGCGCTTTACGGCAAGGTCAAGCGCGCAAACTTCCCCATCAAGGATGCGGGAACACCAGTGGCTCCGGGCAGTGCAGACGTCGCGCTCACCTTCCGCAATGTGCATAACTGGCGCTTCGGTGGAACCGACGCCGCACAAACCGCCTTCAACCAGATTTATGCTATGCTCAAGCCCGGCGGTGTCCTCGGCATCGTTGAGCACCGCCTGCCCGAAAATATGGACAGCGCGCTTGAAGAAAAGAGCGGCTACATGAAGAAGAGCTCAGTCATCGCGTTTGCGACCAAAGCTGGGTTTAAGCTGGTGAGCGAATCCGATATCAACGCCAATCCCAAGGATACGCACGCCTGGCCTGATGGCGTCTGGACGCTGCCGCCCGTCTACCGCCTCGGTGACAAAGATCGTGAAAAATACGCAGCGATCGGCGAAAGTGACCGGATGACGCTCAAATTTGTGAAGCCAAAGAAATAGGCTGAAATCGCGAGATTGGCTGGCATATTGAATGGTGGGAGAAAGCGCTCTCACCATTCAAAGGGCTTACGTTATTCGTTCTAAATGTGATCTTGGTTGAGGGGAAACCCTGGCCAAAGTCGCCTATAAGCCAGCCTCAACAGCAATCCGGATTGCATCGGCGGTCGTCGCAACCCCCAATCGTTGCAGCACAAGTGCACGGTGCATCTTGACGGTCTGTTCGCTCACTCCAAGCGTATGAGCAATTTGTTTGTTCAAGTGGCCGGTCGCGATTTGCCGAAGCACTTCATATTGTCGCGGCGACAGCTTTTTTACGAGCAGCGTAGCAGAAATGCGCTGGTTCGAAACGGGTGCGGGCGACTCGTCGTCAACCTCGACTTGTGATCCAAGAAAAAATTCTAACTCACCGTCCTCGTCAAAAATTGGCGCAACGAGTACAGCATTACGAAACGGGGTGCCATCGCGCTTGTAGTTGAGTATCTCAACAAGCACTGGCCGGTGCTTTTGCACGCCTTTGCGAATCGTGTCGGTCAGCCAAGGTTCGGTTGCTGGCCCGGCAAGAAATTTGCAATTGCGCCCGAGGATTTCGTGTTCGGAATATCCAGTCAAATCCATGAACGCAGTGTTACAGGCGATGATCGGGTTATCTCGCTGTCGCGGATCGCTGATTACTGATGCAATTGGGCTGCCACAGATTAACCCTGCCAAGCGCGGTTCAATGCGGTGCGGCGCCATGTCCAAACCGATATCCATATCTGTGGGATAGCAGGACGCCGACTGATCACAACACGGTACTAAGCCTTTACTCGCCGTCTGCTGTGACATGGTACAAAGGTTATCTTGAGCATCTGGGGCTGTCGGCCCATCTGGCCACCGTCTGATTATCCAGGCGATGTTTCGGAGATATATTATGGATATGTTATCGGCGGGCCAATATTCGCTGGTGTACAATGCGTTTTCGTTCACATTTGCGACAATGGCCGCAGCAACGCTATTTTTATGGTTTGGGCGATCACAAGTTGGCCCGGCCTATAAAACAGCGCTGACAATTTCGGGTTTGGTAACAGCGATTGCTGCGTATCATTATTTCCGAATTTTTGAGAGTTGGGAAAGTGCGTATGCCTTCAAGGACGGCGCGATTGTCGCCACTGACTACGCCTTCAATGATGCCTACCGTTATGTTGATTGGTTGCTGACGGTGCCGTTGCTGCTTGTTGAGCTCATCCTCGTGATGCGTTTGAGCTCGTCAGAAACGGTCTCAAAAGCGACAAAGCTTGGTGCGGCTGCGGCGTTGATGGTTATCCTCGGCTATCCCGGCGAAATCGCAACGAACATACAGGCGAGAATATTGTGGGGCACGCTCTCAACAATACCATTTGTCTACATTGTATGGCAGCTATTTTCAGGCCTCAGCGCATCAATTGAAAGCCAACCCGAAAGCGTTCGTGGCTTGGTCAAACAAGCACGACTGGTGACATTTGCATCGTGGGGCTTTTACCCAATTGTGTATATGATCCCATACACCAATTTGGGCGGCTCAAGCGTAATCGTTGGCATACAGGTTGGTTACACCATTGCTGATCTGATAGCTAAGGTCGGTGTCGGCGTATTG
>JAYTMV010000286.1:0-10382 GCA_043728175.1 Sphingomonadales bacterium | reverse complement strand
ACCTTGGCGAGATAGATATTGCCTTTAATCTGCTTATGTTCAGCAGATTCGAAATCAAGCTCCTCGATCCGGTTTCCCTTGACGACGGCCACGCGGGTTTCTTCCCGGTGGCGGGCGTCGATCAACATCCGCATTGTCATTTATAAATCTCCGGGCGCGCAAGGCTGCCACTGCTGGCAGGGCAAGCGCGCGAATAAGCGGGGGCGGCGCTGGCAGGATCAAACGTCCTAACCGCGCTAAAGATGCCCCCGGTGATGGGTTGAAAATAGTATGAGTTGAAAGTGCCTCTGCTGCAATCGCACGCTTAGCCAGTCTGGCCATAGCAAAACCCAAGCCCGTCGCGATTCCCCGAAATGGGGCGCGGGGGGGCAGCGGGAATAAATGCCTCATGCAGCGTCAACCTGATAAATTGGCGCGAAACTGCGTCAATTGGTGAAATACGCAAGGAACTCCTTGCGATAATGTCTTGCTAGCACCGCAGTCGCAAAGCCGCAAGCGCACGTGCCCTATCCTTATTTATCCCTAATATACCGTTTACCAGGTCGCTACACCCTGATTTGAGAACCGACCCCGTAATTCCGCCAAACAGGATAGTGAATTTTCGGGAAACCAATTGACCATGACTTTTGGCTGGACGGCACGGGCACAAAGACGGCAATACAGCCCTATGGCTTTGAGCGCGTTTCTGTTGGCGATAATCGCACCGCTTTCTTCAGCAGAGGCAAGTGGCGTCAGCGCCGTTGAAGTTGGCGCGCGCGAGATCACAATCCGCTTCGACGATGTCGTTGAAAAGGCTTCCAGCTTCGTCCTGTCCGGGCCAGACCGGATCGCGATTGATGTGACTGGCGCTGAGCCGGGCGCGCCTGCGTCTCCTTCGGGCATCGTCAATGGCGTCCGCCAAGGCCGCCCAGACCCCAATACGGCACGGATCGTATTTGATTTAGCCGAGCCCGCGCTGATTTCTGGCGGGCAGTTTGCCGCCGACGGTCGGTCGCTCACGCTCTCAGTTGATCCCGTTGCGGCTGACGAATTCAACGCGGGCGTAAAAACCGCACGCAAGCTGTATCTCCCTCCTCCCGCCTACCGCGCAAAACCGCCGCGTAGCCGCTACAACATCACCATCCCGCTTGACGCCCCCAAATCAGGATTGCCGCGACCCAAGATTTACGGCCCCGCCGGACGTCCGCTCGTGGTGATTGATGCTGGTCACGGCGGCCATGATCCCGGCGCGATTTCGCCCGGTTCAGGCAAGCGCGAAAAGGACATCACGCTCGCCACCGCGAAGGCGATCCGAGATGAGCTGCTCGCCTCGGGCCGTGTCCGCGTCGCGCTGACCCGCGAAGATGACACGTTCATCATCCTTGAGAACCGTGCGGTCATCGCGCGCAACATCAAGGCCGATCTGTTTATCTCAATCCATGCCGACAGCGCGCCCGCCGATACTGCAAGCGGCGCAACAATTTACACGCTGTCCGAAGTCGCCTCCGACCGCGAAGCGCAGTTGCTCGCCGCGCGCGAAAACCGCGCCGATGTGATCAACGGCGTCAACCTCGGCGGCGAAAACCGCGAGATTGCCTCAATCCTCGTCGATCTCGCCCAGCGCGAATCAATGAATGCCTCGGCTGATTTTGCAAACCTGCTCAAGCGAGAGGCAGGGCGGCTGATGCCCTTCCGCAATGACTATCACCGCATGGCTGGCTTTGCCGTCCTCAAGGCACCTGACATTCCGTCAGTGCTGCTTGAAATCGGCTATCTCACCAACAGCGCCGACGTCTCCCGCCTCGCCTCAACAGACGGCCAAAAACGGATCGCATCGGGTATTCGCAGAGCGGTAGAGGTTCATTTTGCGAAGCGGCTGGCATCGCGGTGAGCCTACAAGACGCGCCTAAAGCAACAAAAGATACGGCCAACGCTATCAAAATTGTCTCCTTTGTTGCTTTAAGCCGGACGAGAGGACGCGCCGCGAGGCGGGGGGAGATGGCACTACCTGTTTGGAACATATAAAGAACATTGTGCTGAATGTAAAGTGTGGAATCGTCTTGTATCCGCAATGTTGTTGGGGGGTGCGGAAGGGCGGGTTTTGCTTCGGTTTCCTTGAGAAGGAGACATTCGGCAGTCTCGCAACGAAATGCAGTCGGCCTGATTAGACGCTCGTCGAATAGCGCGCAGCGATCATTTCCATGTTTTTGACAAAAATGTTCCGCTCTCCGTCAGCAACATAGGAAAGCATTTTCTGGCAGTTCTCGATATTTTGCGCCTGAATTTGACTGCGAAAGGCCATGCCTTCTTGGGTGAGCGCCAGTGCAACTGCCCGACCTTTCAACGCCGCTGCATCGCGCGTCACCAGACCGCGCTTATGCAATCGGTCGATAACGGATTGCATAGTGGTTGAGCGCACACCCAGATGATTTGCAACGTCTTTGGCTACCGATTGTGGATTTTTATGCAGATAGGAAAGCGTTTCCAAGTCTAGTGGATTGAACGGAACAGTGCCGAGATCAGACGACAAGCGCCGCTCGTCAATTGTGAGGATGCGCAGCAAAGTGCCGATTGCTGCGTCAAGAATTTCAGCCTGATTCACGGGATCTCCTGAATACGAATTTCGTATTTACTAAATACGATTGTCGTATTAGATAACGGGGCAGGGCCTGCGGTTGCAAGTCTGTTTTCAGGAGAGAGCGATGGGTTCGGCGCGATATTATCTGTTTACCGGTGCGACATCAGGCCTTGGTATTGAAGCGGCGGCGCAACTTGCAGCGTTGGACGCGTCGAACATTATAATTATTGGCGCACGAGAATCGGCGCGTTTGGATAGCGTGCGGCGTGCCATTCCGGCTGCGCAGTTGCGCGTGATGACACTTGATACATCATCGCTTGCCTCGGTCCGGTCATTTGCCAATGAGGTTATCGAATTTCTTGGAACCGACACTTTGTCAGGCACGGCTTTGAATGCAGGCGTTCAGATTATCAGTGGTGATCAGTACTCGGTCGATGGACTTGAGCTGACCTTCGCCACAAATGTCTTGGGGCACATCGCCTTGTCCCGCCACTTGCAGCCTGTCATGTCGCCTTCCACAATCATCGTTTCAACTGCCAGCGGAACACATGACAAGAACCATAAACTTGCCAAGCCTTACAAATTCTATGGCGGATATTTCCCTTCGGCAGCCGAGGTTGCAGCAGGCAAGGTTTCCACCAGCGCAGACAAGGCTCAATTGGGCCGGGACCGCTATGCCACGTCCAAACTCTGCAACATCCTGTTCACCTATGCCATGGCGCGGGAATATGGTGAGCACGGGCCACGCTTCATTGCTTACGACCCCGGCCTCATGCCCGGCACGGAACTGGCCCGGGATCAGCCAGCGGCTATACGCTTTGCTTGGAAGAATGTTTTGCCTGCTGCCGCAAAACTAATTGACGGGGCCAGCACGGCAAAACGATCTGGAGCGTTGCTCGCGGATTTGGTTGCGGGTCGGCACTTGCCTAGTGGCACAGGGCTTCATGTCGAATTCACCGGTCGAGAAATTCCCTCATCACAAATGTCATATGATCAATCCCTTCAAGACGCACTCATGGAATGGGCTGGTATGACCGTTTTTGGAGAGGCTGATCGGACCGCTGAGTGACCGAAATCTTGTCGCCAGCTGACATGATCGGAGTGATGATAGCGAAATAGTTCTTGACATTTTGTACTATTTATGTTCCTATAAACTCACCACTATGACCAGACTAAACCGAGTTACAAAAGATGAACAGAATCGCCAAAAACCCGATTTCGTGTCAAAAGTGTCAAAAGTCAGAGTGTTGAAGCGAGGGCCGCATTTGTGCAGGAGGCAGGCGAAGCCGCACGCCCGAAAAGTTGGCGAACCCGGAAATCCAACCCGTCCTGATTTCGCGCCACCCCCCTCACCCAAACCGATTGTCCCTCGGGAACCCCACCGGCGGCATCCTCCCCGCTGCGCCGCGTGCGACGCGCCAGGGGGTTAGGTCGGTTTCGGTGCGGGTGCGTCCACTGTCTCCACCCATGGCCCAGCTTAGGCCGTCTTCGAAACGGAAGGTCACCACGTCAGCAAGGCCGCCGTCGCGGTATTTCTGGATGGTGACGCCCTGCCCGCGCGCCATTTCGGGCATTTCCTCAAGCGGGAAGACGACGAGCTTGCGATTATCGCCCACCGCCGCGACATAATCATGGGCGGCAGCAATAGTACGCACGACCGAAAGCCGGGCGCCGCTGCGCACGTTGACAACCTGACGACCTTTGCGCGTTTCGGCGATAACGTCAGCGATTGGCGCGACAAAGCCCTTCCCGTCCGACGCGGCGAGCAGCAGCCGTCCGCCGACTTGGGCTGGAAGCAGCGTGAGGATCGCGACATTTTCGGGCATATCGATCATCAGGCGGACAGGCTCTCCAAAGCCGCGCCCGCCGGGGAGCTTGTCCGCGCCGAGCGTGAAAAAGCGGCCGTCTTCGGCAATGAGCAACAGCTTATCAGTCGTCTGCGCATGGAAGGCGAAGGCCGCGCCGTCACCGTCCTTGAATTTCAGAGCATCGGCCGCATCAAGCGCGACATGGCCCTTCATCGCGCGAATCCAGCCGCGCTGTGACATGATGACAGTGATCGGCTCACGCTCAATCATCGCTTCAAGCGGGATATCCTTGGGCGGGGCGGCCTGCGCAATCGTCGTGCGCCTGCGGCCAAGCGGAGTTTCGGGGCCGTACGCGACGCGTAGCGCGACCAAATCTTTCTTGAGCCGCGTCCGCTGCCGCGCGGGGCTATCGATCAGGAGGACAAGCCCTTCGCGTTCGGCGGCGAGCTTGTCACGCTCTGCCTTGATCTCAAATTCCTCAAGACGGCGAAGCTGCCGCAGCCGCATGTTGAGGATCGCCTCAGCCTGCCGATCATTGAGGCCAAACTCAGCGATCATGACAGGCTTTGGCTCATCCTCAGTGCGGATGATTTCAATGACGCGATCAAGATTGAGATAAGCGATCAGATAGCCATCAAGCAGCTCAATCCGGTCATCAATCTTGCCGAGCCGGTGTTGCGCGCGGCGGACAAGCACCTGTATCTGATGCGCCAGCCACGCAGTAAGCACTGCCTTGAGGCTCATCACGCGCGGGGTGCGATCCGCGCCAAGTACGTTCAGATTGAGCGAGATGCGCGTTTCAAGCTCGCTAAATTTGAACAGACTTTCCATCAGTATGTCTGGGTCAACCGAGCGGCTGCGCGGCTCAATGATGATGCGGATGGCTTCGTCGGACTCATCGCGGACATCGGCGAGAATCGGGAGCTTCTTATCAGCAATGAGCTGAGCAATTTGCTCAATCAGCTTGCCCTTTTGCACTTGGTAGGGAATTTCGGTGACCACCGCGACCCAAGTGCCGCGCCCCTGATCCTCAATGCTCCAGCGTGAACGCACCCGGAAAGCCCCGCGCCCGGTGGCATAGGCTTCGGCGATGCTCGCGGGCGGATCAACAATCAGGCCTCCCGTTGGCAAATCCGGCCCTTGGACACATGCGAGCAGTGCGGCATCGTCAGCCTCAGGCTGGTCAATCAGCAGCATCGCCGCGTCGATAATCTCCGCGACATTATGCGGCGGGATGTTGGTCGCCATGCCGACCGCAATCCCACTTGAACCGTTCGCCAGCAAATTGGGGAACAGACCGGGGAAGATTTCGGGCTCTTCCTCTTCGCCGTTATAGGTCGGCTTATAATCGACAGTGCCATCATCAAGCCCCGCCATCAGCGCAATGGCAGAGCTTGTGAGCCGCGCCTCGGTATAGCGGTAGGCAGCGGCATTATCACCGTCAACATTGCCGAAATTGCCCTGCCCATCGACGAGGGGATAGCGCAGCGAGAAATCTTGGGCGAGCCGCACCATCGCGTCATAAACTGATTGATCACCATGCGGATGATATTTGCCGATGGTATCGCCAACGACGCGTGCGCATTTTTTATACGCACTCGCCGGATCAAGCTTCAAAAGCCGCATCGCCCAGAGCAAGCGGCGGTGAACAGGCTTCAACCCATCGCGCAGATCGGGCAGCGACCGCGCGGTGATCGTTGACATCGCATAGATGAGATAGCGATCCGAAAGCGCGCTATCGAACGGCGAATCAACAATCGCGTCAAATGGATCTTCGGGCGGTGCGGGCGGATCAAGCAAATCACTCATGGTGGCGCGTTAGCAGGGGTGAGTCCCCAGTGCCAGTATCTCATCAAGCGGCTGTCTGGGCACGTCATACAGCCTATAACCATAAGAATTTGCTAGACTGACAGGCGGCATCACAATAGAGCGACCGCAAAATCCACACAGGCATCACGCTGCCCCGGTTAAAAATCGAAGTATCAGAGTATATTATATGGTGTCGATCGAGACATTTTTTGTTTGCTTGATTTGCATGGCATTGACGGGCGTTCTGTGTCTCTTGGCCATGCGCATCTGCACTGGCCTTGGCTTGATCGATACCCCCGATGTTCGCAAACTCCATCAGCAGCCGACGCCACTTGCTGGCGGCCTCGCGCTTGCGCTGATTGTATTGCCAATGTCGGCTGTACTCGCCATTTTTGGAACACCGCCGACAATGCGGGCATCCTTGCTTCTTTTCATAGGCGCAACAATGGCGATGGTATTACTCGGGCTTGAAGATGATCGACGCTCGCTCACCGCGCGTAATCGCCTTATTCTGTCGGTGGTAATCTTTGTATCAGTTGCCATGTTTGATCCGCTTTTTAACATTCGCCAATTGCGTTTCACCTATCCGCTGTTTGAAATCGGAATGGGTATTGCCCCCGTCGGCTTTGCATTTACAACCATATGCTGTGTCGGGCTGGTCAATGCAGTTAACATGGCTGATGGTAAAAACGGCCTAGTGATTGGGCTTGCGATTGGCTGGCTGGCCATGCTCGCTGTGCGTGCACCGCCTATACTGCTACCGCAAACCCTCCTGCTAATTGCCAGCCTGACCGTCCTGCTGATATTCAACCTGAAAGGGCGGATATTCCTTGGTGATGGCGGCGTGTACGGTTTTGCTTGTGCGATTGGTCTCCTGACCATAGCAATTTACAATAGCCCGGGCACTGTCGGGCGTCACGCGCTTGCCGCTGAGGAAATTATGCTTTTGTTCGGCCTGCCCGTGCTTGATTCATTTAGGCTGACATATTCACGGCTGCGTCGCGGACAATCACCAATGGCTGCGGATCGTGATCATTTTCACCATCATCTTCAGGATAAATTTGGCTGGCCGCAAGGCTTGATCGCTTATTTGCTGCTTGCTTTGGTGCCGGCACTGCTCGGTTTCAGCGGAATAATCCCGCCATCCATCAGTCTTTGCCTGATGCTGCTGCTTTACGTCGCGATTATCCTTGCGACGCGCGGCCAGCCCGCGTTAAAAAATGCACCGGACGCCTAAATGGGATACTCCGAATATACGTTTTACCTGTGTCTAGGCATCTGCCAATGCGTCACGCCATGAACTTTATGCCATCTGCGAGTCGGCGTGCTGCGCCAGTTAGCATTATGAGCGCCACGCTTGATAATCGCTTATCTCCACGACAGATTCTCACACCATCGGGCGTAGAAATCGCCATTACAGCAGTCGCGACTATTTTTGCGGCGATTGGGTATATTTATGGTGGCGCGCTTATTATGCTCACCAATTATATCGTGCCTACCATACTCATTTCAGGCTTGCTGCTCGGGGGATTGCAGTTAGTTATGCGTGATATATCAAGCATATGGTCACCGTTGTTCTGGAACAGGGTAGTTCTCGTTGCCTACTTTGGCGTGGGTTCAATAGTCCCACTTTTTGTTAATAACGAAACCCAAAATCTACTTGAAGCATTTTATCAATTTTTTCCAGAGGATGTTGGAAAGTATAATTTAGTTGTCTGCACGTTTATCCTTTTTTACTTTGGATTTATATCGATAATTCTTCGTATAAGTGAAAATCTTAAAGTAACTGACAAAAATTTTGAGCCTTCTAGAATATCTGAATTGTATATCGGTTTAATTCTATTAATTATTGGATTGATTATATATTATTTTATAATTATACCAAATTCTTTTTCTATATATAGAGTTGAGGTACCTAACCTTGTTATTGAAATAGGCCAAGGAATATACATTGGTATATTTCTAATGTCATTGTGGGCGCTTAAAAATAAATCCAATATTATATACTTAATATATTTTATCGTTTTTGTTCAATTTTCTTTAGGTGTTTTAGAGTTAAATAAATCAACTAGTATGTTTCCGCTAATCATGCTTGCGTTAGGTCACATATACTACAAGCCTGACGTGAGACGTATCACCCTTTGGTTTGCCGGGCTTATCTCAATTTTTCTGATAATTGCACCGCCAGTATCGCACGGTCGCGCTTATGGTGATTTCGTCGCGACCAGCGATGGCCCAATTTCATTCGATGTGCGCACCAATGCCCTCCTCTCTTATTTTGATGCTGATTCTGAACTTGAACAGTCAGAGCTTCAGGTCGGCTGGGTCAGGTTAAGTTATGTCAATGCGGCAACATTTGCGATCAGCCAGTATGACGGTGGTAATCCGGGCGACTCTCTGCGTAATGTTTTTATAGTCTGGATTCCACGATTTCTTTATCCCGATAAACCAGCTATTACTGATGTTGCAAAAGACTTTAACCTCGCAGCAACGGGTACTGACACGTCCCAGTCAACACCCGGTATTATTGGTGAGTCCTATTGGGTTATGGGGTGGTTTGGTGTTTTTCTTTTTTCAGCCATCATGGCAACCATATCAACCTTGTGGTCGGTTTATACAATTTCGGTTCTGAGAAGCGGCGCATGGCATTTGTTTTTCATTGTGCTGCTTGGAATGCGCGCGGGCTCGCGAATGGATGGTATGTTTGTATCAGACGTAATGGGCCCACTTGGCTATGCGCTTCTGGGGCATTTTGTGCTGCAGTTTTTGAACCGCCTACTTGCCGAGCGGCGCAACCCGGCGGGCAAACGTCTTGCGGCATAGCAATACGGAACGTAACCGATGTGCGGGATAGCGGGATACGTCGCCTATGCGCCGCATTCTGAGCCGCTTGCAGAAAAAACGCTGGTTGCCATTCGCGATCATATGGCGGCACGCGGGCCCGATGGTCACGGCCTTTGGATCAGTGCGGAAAGCCGGATTGGTCTCGCCCACCGAAGGCTCTCTATTATTGATCTGAGCGAAGCTGCCGCGCAACCGATGCATGATGCTCAGGGTCGCTATGTCATCACCTATAACGGTGAAATTTATAATTTTGCGGCGCTTAAAGCGCAGCTTGAGGCACGCGGGCATCTCTTCCGATCCGAGTCTGACACTGAAACATTGCTTCAACTTTATGCAGCTTACGGTGTTGATATGTTGCCAATGCTGCGCGGAATGTTTGCGTTTGCGATTTGGGATCAGCATGAGAAATCGCTGATCCTTGCCCGCGATCCTTATGGCATCAAGCCACTCTATTGGGCGCAAGATCGCGGATGCATCCGCTTTGCCTCACAAGTAAAGGCGCTGATGGTTGATCCAGCACTTTCGCGCGAACTCTCCCCGGCGGGGCGCGTCGGTTTTGAGATGATGGGTTCAGTGCCTGAGCCATTTACGATTTTCAAAGCGGTGAAAGCCTGCCCCTCGGGAAGCTACATCAAAGTCGATGCCAATGGAATTGGCGCACCTGTGACTTATGCACGGCTGAGTGACGTAATCGCGCACCCCCCAAAGCCGTCATTGGCCACTATGGCGGACATGCTTCGTGATAGCGTCGCCCAGCATTTGGTTGCCGATGTTGAAGTCGGCGCGTTTCTTTCGGGCGGCGTTGACTCAGGCGCGATCATTGGCTTGATGCGTGATTGCGGGCAAAATCAGATCAAGGGCTGTACGCTCGGCTTTGAGGAATATGCTGGCACCTCCGCAGACGAAGTGCCCCGCGCGTCCAGAATCGCCGCGCATTACGGGGTCGAGCATCATGTCCGCATGATCACTGCACAAGAATTTACAGACGATATGCCGAGGATATTCGCGGCAATGGATCAACCCAGTGTCGACGGGATAAACAGTTGGTTTGTGAGCAAGGCCTGCCGCGAAATGGGATTGAAGGTCGCATTGTCCGGTCTTGGTGGTGATGAATTGTTGTGCGGCTATTCCACCTTTAAGACAGTCCCTAATACATACAAATATGCCGGGCCAGTAGCGCATATGCCGGGTCTGGGCATTGCTGCGCGTCATATATTGCAACGCCTGCTGCCAAACCTGCTGTCACGCAACCCCAAGCTTGCTGGATTGCTCGAATATGCGGGAAGCTGGGCGGGCGCTTATCTCCTGCGCCGCGCGATATTATTGCCCTTTGAACTTGATCAGGCGCTTGATCCTGATGTCGC
>JAYTMV010000285.1:0-9203 GCA_043728175.1 Sphingomonadales bacterium | reverse complement strand
GGTCAGGGGCAGCCCGAATATATTCAATCGGTCACCGAAGAACCCGAAGAGGGCGGCTGGATGATGGAAGGCGCACCAACCGGCGAAGACCGTGCCGAGGATCAGCTTTACCGCAAGGCCGTACAGATCGTCGCCGAAAGCCAGAAGGCCTCGACAAGCTATGTCCAGCGTCAGCTCCGTGTTGGCTATAACAGCGCCGCACGCCTGATTGAGCGGATGGAAAGCGACGGCCTCGTCAGCCGCCCTGACCATGTTGGGCGTAGGGATGTGCTGATCGATACTGAGGGACATGCGATATAATTCAGGCGGCATTCAAGCCGCGCTTGGCATCGGCTGACTTCATAACTTTTTCTGAACGGAACCCTGATGTTCATTCGCTCATTTGCGGCAATAGCGCTGCTTGCCGTGACGCCTGCCGCAGCCCAAACCGGCGATCTCTCGCTTGTCTCGGCGCATTTGAAGGCGGTCACAACGATGACCGCCGATTTCGTCCAGACTGACCGCGCGGGCAAGGCACTTGGCGGGGTGGTGACGCTCAAACGACCCGGCAAAATCCGCTTTCAATATGAAAAGGGCGTACCGTTTTTGATTGTCGGCGATGGCAAAGCGCTCACTTTCGTCGATTATTCAGTCAAGCAAGTCCAGCGCTGGCCGATTGGCAATTCGCCTCTTGGTGTGTTGCTTGATGCCAACAAAGACCTCTCGCGCTTTGCCAAGATCGTACCAAACACAAGCCCGCGTATCTTGCTGGCTGAGGCGCGTGATCCACGTCACCCCGAATATGGCATAACGACGTTAGCCTTCCTCCGTGACGAATCGGCACCTGGAGGATTGATGCTTCAGGGATGGGTGACGCTTGACAGTCAGGGCAACCGCACCTCCGTTCGTCTCAGCGACCAACGGTTTAACGTTGGTGTATCCGACGAGTCGTTCAAATGGCGCGATCCACGCCCTGCCGGAAGGGCCCGTTAGGCGGTTCATTCATATTGGCGACAGGAAACTCGGCTATATTTAGCATCGCTGTACTGGCATTGAAACTTGCGAGATTCCCCCCTGTTGCTCGCAGGTTCTAATGAATAGCCGGTACACGCCAGCGTGACGAACGCTCGGTCGACCCTCGCTCCATGCCCCCGGAGCGAGGGTCTTTCCATTTATGGACTCAGGCCGTTTGCGGTTGCGGCCCACCCGGCGCAAAGCTAGACGCTATGTCATGACCCAATCGATTAAGATCGCCTCATGGAATATCAACAGCGTGCGTGCGCGGATTGATATTGTCGAACGCTTCCTCACTGAAATGGCGCCTGACATTCTCTGCCTTCAGGAAATCAAAGTTGAAAACAGCATATTCCCCGCCGCCGCCTTCCGCGCGCTTGGCTATGATACGCTGATCCTCAACGGCCAAAAAATGCACCACGGTGTTGCAATTATCAGCCGTATTCCGCTGACCGAAGATATCCGAAACGATTGGCAAGATAATGGCGAAGCGCGCCATATCGGGGTGCGCCTGCCCAATGGTGTGCGTTTGGAGAATGTTTATATTCCGGCAGGCGGCGACATTCCGAACCGCGATGAAAACCCCAAATTTGGCCAAAAGCTTGATTTTCTTGGCCGGATGACCCGCTGGTCAGAGGCGCTGCGCGAACCGACGATCATCGTTGGTGATTTCAACGTTGCCCCGCTTGAATGCGATGTATGGGGGCATAAGGAATTGCTGAACGTCGTCAGCCATACCCCGATTGAGGTTGAAACGCTCGGAGTGCTTCAGGCGAGCCATGATTGGGTTGATCTTGGCCGCCACTTTATCCCGCCGCCCGAGCGGCTATATACATGGTGGAGCTACCGCGCGAAGGATTGGGCGGCATCAGATCGCGGACGGCGACTTGATCATATGTGGGCATCGCCTGAGATCGCGAAAGCGGCTGTATCGCATCAGGTGCACCGGGTATGCCGTGATTGGGGCAAGCCGTCCGACCATGTGCCGCTTGTGACTGAATTCGCTTTTTAATCATGGCAGGTCGCGCTGCACCAAGGGCGATTGATGCGCTGCGCCGAGGCTGGCCAGTGGTGATTGACGGCGCGATCACCGTCCTTGCGATTGAAAGTGCTGACGCCCACCGACTGGATGCGTTTGAAACGCATCAAAGCGCCAACATCCTTATTTCTGCATCACGGGCGGCGACGCTTAAGCTCTCTAACCAGCGTGCGGCGGCGGTTGACGCTGGGCCAGTGATGATCGCGCGCACGCCGTGGCTTGATCTCCCCGCTGCTGTTGCACTCGCTGATCCGGCAACTGATCTGAGCCATCCTTTCAAAGGGCCGTTTACAGCGCTTGATGTTGCACACCCGCAGGCTGCACAAGCCGCACTTGAACTGGCGCGCTATGCCGGGCTGCTGCCCGCGTTTTTTGTTCATGATTTTGCATTGACAGGCGGTGATACCGTTACGTCGGCTGATGTCGCTGGGTGGGAAGCGCCCGACAGTCTGGCGATTGCGGCGCGCGCGCGGCTGCCCGTTGCCGCCTTTGAACATAGCGAAATTGTCGCGTTTCGATCCCCCGATCAAGCGGGTGAGCATGTTGCACTGATTATTGGCCAGCCCAATGGCACGCCGCCACTCGTCCGGCTGCATAGCGAGTGTCTTACTGGCGATATTTTCGGCAGTCTTAAATGCGATTGTGGGCCGCAACTTGATGCCGCACTTGGCTTGATGGCCGATGCTGGCTGGGGGGTTCTTCTTTATCTACGGCAAGAAGGGCGCGGTATTGGCCTGATCAACAAACTGCGCGCTTATGAGCTTCAGGATCAGGGCTTTGATACGGTTGACGCCAATCTGCGGCTCGGCTTTCCGGTTGAGGCGCGCGATTTCGGGATTGCCGCGCGGATGCTCACCTTGATCGGTCAGCCACGCATCCGTCTGCTTACAAACAACCCGCAGAAAGTGGCACGGCTCGAAGCGGCAGGGATCATTGTTGAAGAACGGGTGCCGCATCAGCTTCCCCCCAATCCCCATAATGCGCAATACCTCGCCACCAAACGCGACCGCACCGGCCATAAGCTTTAGAGCTTGAATGGTAAATCTGCGGGTCGGCCTGACGGGTCTTTTTCGTGCCAGTTTCGTCGCGCTCTTGCCACGATGGCCCCGCATCGCGGCTGCAATCGCTCCTCACTAGCACACAAAATCCCTCGCCAGTCCTCTGCCGCCGATTTACCATTCAAGCTCTAAAAAATAAGCTCCTCAAGGCGGTGCGGCGCAACCACGGTGAGGCCATCACCTTCGCGTCGAACGATCCCCCGTTTCTCAAGCGCGCTGATCGTGCGTGAAACAGTCTCACGCGATGTCTGGACATGAAGCGCGAAGGTTGAGAGGATTGGCATTGGCCGAATCGTCATCGCTTCACCGCTGCGCGCCTGACGCAGCAATTCTGCATGGATTCGTCCCGGCGCAGAAAGCGTTGCGCCCTCAACCATCCGCCGAGTCGTTTGCGTCAGCCGAAGCGTCAGCGCGTGCGCGACTGACAGCGCGACGCAATTATACCGCTCCATCAGGCCAACAAATGCACCAACGCCAATCTGGCCAGCATCAACGCTCACCACGGCTGATACCTCAGCGCCAGACGTCGCCACCGAAAGCCCAGCCGCTTCGCCAAAGATATCGCCTGCAACAAAGCTGTGAACAAGAATATAGTGCCCACCCGCTGAGTAGGCGATTGCTTGCGCCTCGCCGCTGAGCATCAGCCAGGCATCAGGATCAGCATCGCCTGCGCGGATCATAACGCTGTGTGCCGGAAAATGGCGGGCGGTGGCGGTCGCCGCGACGATACGCGCGACATCTTCGCTGCAACCAAAGCTTTGCGTGATCCGGGTCAGATAGGTTTCGCTGATCTGCACACCCATCCTCCCCCCGCGATGACGTTCACTGCACACAATGATGTCGGATTTATACCGTTCTAGCAATAATTACTTCTCTCTTGGTCGATCAGCCTCTAACGCGCGTCAGCTATGACACTCCGCCCAAACAACCGCCCTGACAGGCGCACCTTCGCGATTATTTCGCATCCTGACGCCGGGAAGACGACACTCACTGAGAAGCTGCTGCTGTTCGGCGGCGCAATTCATGCCGCAGGCGAAGTCAAAGCGCGCGGCGTCAATCGCCGTGCGCGTTCCGACTGGATGAAGATTGAGCAGCAGCGCGGGATTTCGGTGACGTCCTCGGTGATGACCTTTGAGCGTGACGGCCTCACCTTCAACCTGCTTGATACGCCGGGGCATGAGGATTTCTCCGAAGATACGTACCGCACGCTCACCGCCGTTGATAGCGCCGTAATGGTGATCGACGCCGCGCGCGGGATTGAAGCGCAAACGCGCAAACTGTTTGAGGTGTGCCGCCTCCGCTCGGTGCCGATCATCACCTTTATCAATAAGGTTGACCGTGAAGGGCGTGACGGCTTTGCGCTGCTTGATGAAGTCGCCGATCAATTGCAGTTGGATGTCTGCCCAATGAATTGGCCCGTTGGCATGGGGGGGCAGTTTGAAGGGATTTTCAACCTGCAAGACGGTAGACTACGGCGGCCCTCACAAGATAATAATATGCGGACGTTTGAGGGCGATATTAGCCAAACAAGCGGGCTTGATGATCCCAAACTCGACACGCTGCTGTCCGCCCGTGGCCTCGCCGCATTTCGCGAAGAGGCCGAATTGGCGCAAGCTGGCTATGCTGATTTCGATGCCGAGGCCTATCGCGGGGGTGATCTTACTCCCGTCTATTTCGGTTCCGCACTCAAGGATTTCGGCGTTGACGAACTGATCGATGCGCTCGCGCGCTTTGCACCGTCCCCGCGCGCACAGCCTGCCGAACCTGCGCCGGTCTCGCCCGATGACGGGGCGGTGACTGGCTTCATCTTCAAGGTTCAGGCCAATATGAACCCGATGCACCGTGACCGGATCGCCTTCATGCGGCTCTGTTCGGGCAAGTTCAAACGCGGCATGAAATTGAACCAAGTCGGCACGGGCAAATCAATCGCTGTCCACAGCCCGATCCTATTTTTTGCGCGTGACCGTGAACTCGCCGACGAAGCCTTCCCCGGCGATATCATCGGCATCCCCAATCACGGGACGCTGCGGGTCGGCGATACGTTGACCGACGGGCCAGACATTTCGATCACTGGCCTGCCCAATTTCGCGCCTGAGATATTGCGACGGATTGTCCTCAAAGATCCCACCAAAACCAAGCAATTGCGCAAGGCGCTTGATGATCTCGCCGAAGAAGGCGTGACGCAAGTGTTTCACCCGCAGATCGGCGCGCAACAGATTGTCGGTGTGGTCGGGCAGTTGCAGCTTGAGGTGCTGATCTCGCGCCTTGAGGCCGAATATAAGGTTGATGCCGCACTTGAGCCTTCACCGTGGGATACCGCGCGCTGGGTCTCCGGAACACCTGCCGACCTCAAAAGCTTCACCGAAACCCACCGCAGCCAACTCGCCAGCGACCGCGACGGCGCGCCAGTGTTCATGGCGAAGGATAGCTGGGACTTAAACTACGTCACCGGGCGCAATCCGGCGGTCAAATTCTCCGCCACCAAGGAGCGCGCATAATGGCCGAGGGCCGCTTCGAACGCCACCGCCAACCCTGGACAAGTGACGAAATCCAAAAACTGCATTTGCTTGCCAAAAAGGGAATGCCGCTCAAACAAATGGCAAAAGCGCTTACGCGGAGCGAGGAGTCAATCAAGGATCGCGCGAAGGTGGACGGGCTGAAAATTGCGAAGTTGCGGTGATGCTGTATCTCGCGTGCCGATCCTGATAACGGCCATTTATGGAAACAATCACCCCAGCCTCAACCAACTGGTCTCTCGTCGTTCACGGCGGCGCGGGGCAGATTATGCGGGATCGTATTTCGCCTGCGCAAGACGCCGATATACGCGTTGCACTCGCCCGTGCACTCGCCGCAGGCGGGGCGCTCCTTGAAGATGGTGCTACGGCTGTTGATGCGGTTGAGGCCGCCGTCCGCGTGCTGGAGGATGATCCCAATTTCAATTCTGGACGCGGTGCGGTGTTCACTTACGAAGGCCGCAATGAACTTGATGCTGCGATTATGGACGGCAGCACTCGCGCGGCGGGTGCGGTTGCTGGCACGACCCGAACGCGCAACCCGGTTTCACTTGCCCGCGCCGTCATGGAGCAAAGTCATCATGTGATGCTTTCAGGCGTTGGTGCCGATCAATTTTCGGTTGAACACGGCCTTGAACAAGTTGACCCGTCTTGGTTTGCCACGCCGCAGCGGCTGGCTGATCTTGAAGAGCTTAAAGCGGCAGGCAGCGACGGTTATGATGTCGACCTCAAATACGGCACCGTCGGCGCGGTCGCGGTTGACGCGCACGGCCATGTCGCCGCCGCGACCTCAACCGGAGGCATTACGGGCAAGCGCTGGGGGCGGATCGGCGATTCCCCCCTGATCGGCGCAGGCACTTATGCTGATGACCGCGCTTGCGCTGTCTCCGCCACGGGCGCAGGCGAATTTTTCATCCGTGAAGGCGTCGCGCACCAGATTTGCGCGCGGGTACGGCTGGCGGGGGACACGGTGCAATCCGCTGCTGATACCGTGATGGCAGCGGTCAAGGCGCTAGGCGGCAATGGCGGTGTGATTGTCGTCGCGCCAGATGGGGAAGCTTGCTGGAGTTTCACAACGCCCGGCATGTTTCGCGGGCGGCTGCGCGCGGGCGGCGTGGCTGAAGTTGCGGTCTACGGCGATGATTAGGCGTCTCCTGCTTCCACTGCTTCTCCTCATGCCGACGCCAGCGCTGGCGTGGTGGGATTTTGGCCACAAGACCGTTGCCACAATTGCACAGAATGAGGTTTCACCAAAAACGCGCGCCGCCATCCGCGCGCTGCTGCGCCATGAACGCGCTGTCGCAACGCCGACGTGCCCGCTCAAAAGCCTAGAGGATGCGAGTTACTGGCCCGATTGCATCAAGGGGCTGGGCGCGCGGTTCGATTATGCCTTTTCATGGCATTATCAGAATGTCGATATTTGCAAGCCGTTTGACTTGACCGCCGCGTGCAAGGATGGCCACTGTGTCTCGCGCCAGATTGACCGGGCGGTGAAGCTTTTGAAAGACAAAGCGGTGCCGCCCCATGAACGGTTGATGGCACTCGCCTTCCTCACCCATTTTGTTGGTGACCTCCATATGCCGCTTCACGCCGGTGATCGCGGCGATCGCGGTGGCAATGATGTGAAGGCGGCATACGGGATCGTCGCAGGGCGCGTGAATCTTCATTCACTATGGGACGGGCCACTCGCCGAACGCGCGATTACAACGCCGCCTGCCGGGCCAAAGGCGCTTGGCGCTGATTTGAATGCGGGGGAGCGGTTGCAATTGGCGGCGGGATCGACCGAGGATTGGAGCCGGGAGACTTGGGCCTTCGCGCGTGATACGGCTTATGCAACCGCTCTGGATGGCGATCCGTGTGGGCCAATCCCGCCGCGTGCAGCGATCAGCAATGCGAAGATAGACGCGCTAGTGCCTGCGGTGCGCGGTCAAATTACCAAGGCTGGGTTGAGGCTCGCGCGGCTTTTGGATGAAGCGCTCAAATAGCGCCTATTGCTCTATTTCTTTGCTGAATCGCTCGCGCATGTGCGCCATGACCGTTGGTGAAATTGGTGGGACACCAGCAGCAAGCATTTCCTTGGTTGGCCATTTGCCAAGCAGCACCATCTTACGAACAGTTTTGACATCGGGCGGGGGCCAGGAAAATCCCTTCATTTCTACCTGTGCTTCTGCTTTTGTCATCAAACGCAGACGCGCCTCATTCTCGACCGGGTTATCAAGGATCAAAGGCCGAGCAAAATATTGCGCCGGAAGCGCACCTGCAGTTCCAATGCGCCACATATTTGAGCCTTTTTCAATAAGAAGCTCTGCTATCCGATACTGCCCCATACCAAGTGCGGTTTGTAAATGCGTGTACCCAAATTGATCTTCCCAATTCACGTCAAGCCCATGACGCAGCAACATCATGACACCGCCGACTTGCTGAAATGCGGTAATGTCATTCATCGCATTTTGCCCACCGAGCTTTTGCGGATCAGGCGAAGCCCCGCGTTGCAGCAGAAGTTCCGCCATCTCTGGGGTGTCCGCCAAAAGCGCAAGCGTCAGCGCACCGCCAATATCCGTCCCATTAACAGGCATCCCAAGATCAAGCAGATGCTTTTCCATCGCCAGATCACAGCGCGACACGGCAAAGGTTAACAAGTCGCCATATTGCCCCGTGGGCCGCTCTGAATTCTTGCTCTTGTCATATCCAGTCGTCGTGGTCAGCAAGCGACTGTCGCGCTTGATCATGGCGATCACGTCATCAATCTTGCCTTCAAAAACCGCCGCCGCAATATCACGGCCAGCCTGACCATTGCTGACATTGGGAAGAACAAGATCGGGCCGAGGAACCACCACATCACGCTTGGTAAAGCAGGGACTATCTGCCAGCATCGCTCTCACAACCGAACACCCCCCGAGCGCAAGCGCAAGCATAAGTGGCAAAACGCGGATCATGAACGTAGCTTACCAAATAGCTGTAGTTTTGCCAGCGCGATTATCTGGGAAGGCTGTTGATCACCCAATTCATGCCGTGGCGCGAAACCGGATTATCCTGATACCATCTGACATCGCTTGGCCGATTTCCATCAAGCCCGATGCGATTGCCATAAGCTTCAGGCGCATCAACCACTGCGGCACCGATAATACCGCCGAGCAGCGCGCCAACCACACGGTCTCCACCATCCTGAAGCCCGGAAAGCACTTCACCGCGAATAAAATAGGCATCAACCTTTCCGGCATTGCCAACGCCGGCATTGGCGCGGATTTGATTCGCGTTCCTGATGGTCGCATCGCTGAGGCCAGCCGCGTTAAACGTCACGGCATCTTGGCCGGAGGCGATAGCTGCGGCGGATGCAAGGCCACCCCCGAGCGAATGCCCGGTGAGCGTAACATTTTGATTGCCGCTCGCAGCAATCCTATCGCCTATTATAAGTGCCTTCTGATAATGATCGGAACTTACCCCAAAGGCTTGCTTGGCGTTGCTAATCCAGTCAGAATTACCTTGTGTACCCCGAAAGGCGACAACATATTTGGCATCCGCACCGGTTCCGCTTACATACACGCGTGCAGCAAATGTACTATTGCCTGATACCAGATCGCTCGGCCTCAAATTAACCGC
>JAYTMV010000284.1:0-9485 GCA_043728175.1 Sphingomonadales bacterium | reverse complement strand
TGCGCCCCCCCGCTTCCTCACGAGTGGGACGATCTGGAGTGCAACACGGCCTGAGTCAGCAATGAGCAGTGCATCATAGGCCGAACTGGCGGATAATTTCGTGACGGCGGCGTTGATTGATGCAGGGCTACGGTCAAACGCTTGCAGCCCGACCATGCGCCCGCCATTCGCCTCAACCGCCTTGATCATCGCTTGCGAAGTGCGTTGGCCAAACGTCCCGTTGGGTACAAGCCCGGCAAAGCTTGTCATGCCCTTGCTGCGCGCAAAACTGACGACCCGGTCAATCGACTGGGTTGGCACAAAGCCGAGCAGATAGGTGCCGTTGCCGACCACTGAAACATCATTTGAGAAAGTAATAAGTGGCACTTTTGCCGCGCGACCAATCGGTGCGACGGCGCGGACATCCTCGGCAAGGAGCGGCCCGATGATCAGGCGGTTGCCATCGGCAATTGCGCGCTGAGCGGCGGCGGCGGCACCCGTTCCTGTGTCATACGTCGTGATTCGGATATTTTTGCCGCCGGTATCAAGCACGGCAAGATTGGCAGCGTTGGCAATCGATTCGCCAACCGCTGCGCTGCTCCCCGTCATCGGGACAAGCAAAGCAATCCGGTGGCGCGCAAGGTCTGTTGGCAGCGGTGTTGTGGTCGGCGGTGCTTCGACGGGCGGCGGCGCATCGACGGTTTTTGGCGGGCCTTTGGGGACAATCGAACACGCAGCAAGGACTGCGCTCGCAAAAACAAGCGTGCTCCAACGCTTGACTGCCGCGCGTCTGGACACAGTCGTGCCTTGCTCTGATGCCTGTGTGTCTGCCATGACCCTACCCCTTATGAACGCAATACTTGAACCCGGCCTATACATCGTCGCGACGCCAATCGGCAATCTTTCCGATTTAAGCCCGCGCGCTGCCGCGATTCTTGCACAGGCGAACGTCATCGCGGTTGAGGATAGCCGCGTCACGGCAAAGCTGCTGCGCCATATTGGCGTCAAGCGACCAATGATTGCCTATCATGATCATGTTGCCGAGGGGGTTCGGCCCGCGCTGATCGCGCGGATGGCGAGTGAGGCGGTGGCACTGGTAAGTGACGCTGGGACGCCACTTATTTCCGATCCCGGCTATAAGCTGGTGCGTGATGCGCGCGCGGCGGGGCGGCTGATCATCACGATTCCGGGGCCATGTGCAGCGATTGCGGCGCTGACGCTCGCGGGCCTTCCGACCGACCGTTTCTTGTTCGTCGGCTTCCTGCCTGAAAAGGCAAAGGCCCGTGATGAGGCGATTGCGGAGATCGCGGCCATCCGCGCGACGCTCATCCTTTACGAATCGGGTAAGCGACTCGGCAAGGCGCTGATTGCACTTCAACAGGGTCTGGGTGATCGCCCTGCCGCCGTTGCCCGCGAAATCAGCAAGATGTATGAGGAATGTGTGGACGGGACGCTGTCCTCGCTCGCGGCACGCTACGTGAGCGCTGCACCCAAGGGTGAGATTGTCATCCTTATTGGCCCACCACAAGAGGCGCAGGCCGCCTCAGAGGCCGACGGTGATAGCGCGCTGATCGAGGCGCTGACGAGGCTCTCTCCCGCAAAAGCTGCAAGCGAAGTTGCCACGCGCTTGGGGCTTGATCGACGTACACTCTATGACCGGGCGATGGCGTTGCCGCGCGGATGAACCGTCAAGAGGCCGAGCGGTTTGGCGCCTGGGGGGAGCGCCGCGCAGCATGGTGGCTCCGCCTCCACGGCTGGCGGATCATCGCGCGCCGGGTAAAACTGCGCAGCGGAGAGATTGACCTGATAGCGCGGCGCGGACGCACAACGGCCTTTGTTGAGGTCAAAACGCGGCGGACTGCGGCTGACCTCGATACTGCAATTGACGCCTACCGCTTAAGGCGAGTGGCGGCGGCGACGAATGCCGTGGCGCATCTTTATGCAAAGCCGGGTGATGATATCCGGATTGACGTGATCCTCGTTGCCCCGCGAAGCTGGCCGCGCCATCTCACCAACGTTTGGCAGGGCGGCTGACGCATTTTTCAAAAAATGACTCAGCAGTGCAGATTTCGCTGTCCTATTTAATATTGTTCCATTTATGTTCTTTTTCCAGACCGGTTAAGGAGACATAGAAATGGCAAGTTACTTCCATATTGATCAACTGATTGACGACGTTATCGGTCGCGAAGGCGGCTATTCAAATCACCCGGCGGATCGCGGCGGGGCAACGCGCTGGGGTGTCACCGAGGCAGTGGCACGTGCGCATGGCTATCGCGGCGATATGCGCGATTTCCCACGCGCTGATGCAGTTGAAGTGTATCGGCGGATTTATTGGATCAAGCCGGGGTTTGATCAAGTTGCGACTCGCGCGCCTAAAATCGCGGCAGAGCTTTTTGATACGGGCGTCAATATGGGGCCGGGCACTGCGACGGGGTTTCTCAAACGCGCGCTCAATGCGCTCAATCGCGGTGAGGTCGATTATGATGACATTGGCAGCACACCAATCATCGATGCGGCCACGCTTACCGCACTTGATGCGTTCATGGCCAAACGCAAACCGAACGGCGAGGCCGTCCTCCTCAAAGCGATCGAAGTGCTTCAAGGCGAACGTTACCTCCGCCTTGCCGAAACGCGGCCCGCCAATGAGGCGTTTCTCTATGGCTGGCTCGTCAACCGGATCGGCTAACACCCCGATTTAGGTGAGACCTTAGTGTGACTTTCTGAACAGAAAAGGCGAAAAATCATGTCCCTTATTGATGCCGTCATCGGCCCAATCGGCAAATTGCTCGATAAAATCATCCCCGATCCGCAAGCGCGTGACCGGGCAAAAATGGAACTGCTCCAGTTGCAGGGTAGCCAAGAAATGGAGGCTTTGAAGGCGCAGCTTTCCGCCATCCTTGCCGAGGCGGGCAGCACAGACCCGTGGACGAGCCGCGCGCGGCCATCCTTCCTGTATGTGATGTACCCGATCATCCTCTGGGCGATCCCGATGGGGCTGATTGCGGCAGTCGCGCCCGATACGGCAAAGGGCATCGCGAACGGCATGAACGCTTATCTTGCGGGTATTCCCGAGCCGCTCTGGGCGCTTTTTGGCACAGGCTATCTCGGCTACACCGCCGCGCGCCAATGGGGCAAAGTTAAGGGTATTGACAAATAGTGAAACAAATGTTCTTTGAAATTATACTGCTTTGCAGATACGATATTTGATCTACTAACAGGGTTATAATTATGAAAAGTGAAATAAAAAATTCACTGAGTTCTGTAAAGAATTTCTTTGTAAATCCAAATGATGCGTGGATTGAAGTTAATGAGCATGAGTGGGATAAAAAATCGATATTTTTATATTATATTTTACCGTTTTCTATGGCAGCATTTGTATTGTATATTGCCAATAATTATATTTTTAGTTTTTTATCTTCAATAATATCGGCAAATATTAATTTAGTTGTGATTTCAATTTCACTGTCAATTTTGCCTGATAATGTTTTTGATGCAAATTTAGTGAATGAATTTGTTAAAAATCTAATATTTGTATTAGCAATATTCATTTTTGGATATGTCGTAAAAATGTTGGTAACATTATTTAGTGGAGATGATTTAGAAATAAAAGCCATCAAATTCGCCGCTTTTTCCGCTTCTCCTGTACTTGTTTCTAACATATTGAATCAATTTATTGAATTGAATGTTATTTTATATCAGTCAATAGAATTGAGTATAATAACTATTGTAGGAATTGCTTATTCTTTTCGTCTAATGTTGATAGGAGCTACCTCAATTTTAGAATTGAAAAACGACAGAGATTTTGGATTTTGTGTTATCGCGGTATCAATATTAGCATTAATTTTATGGATTTTCAATTTCATGATAATCTCACCTCTTTCTATGTAGTTGAGTAGTCATAAAATGTACTTTACTGAGCCTAATCTGGTAACCGATCTGATCGTAGTGGAGCGCTGATCCGCCAGCCCCACAGGCTTAGGCCAAGCATTGCTGCGTTTGAGATAAAGTCGAGCGCCATCCACTGATTGAACACGGGCACGACGAACACAAACCAATAGTTGAACCAGAAAAAGGGCAGTAAGGCGACGGCATAAATCAGGAATGTGCGGCGGGTGAAAATGCTGAACCAGACGAATAACCCGCCAAGCACCGCCTGCGCCCCGAAACAGCCCATCATTAGCGCGCTGGTTGGGCTCAAATGCTGATAGGATGGGCTCACCGTCAGTCGTTCGACCATAGCAGGCGCGATCAGGCACCAACCGCCGAGGATGAGGTAAGGCAGCGCGATCAGCCGCTGGATATGGATCGGTTTCATTCAACCGTAATATAGCGATTTGACGCCAGTGTCGAACACTCTCTTGAAACAGCGGCCCTCCCCGCCCCATATCCCCTAAATGAGTGAAACCCCAAAATGGCACGGCACCACGATTGTCTCAGTTCGCAAGAACGGCAAGGTGGTGATTGCAGGCGATGGTCAGGTCTCGATGGGCCAGACCGTGATGAAACCCAATGCGAAGAAAGTCCGCCCGCTTGGCAGTGGTCAAGTGATCGCTGGCTTTGCGGGCGCGACCGCCGACGCCTTCACTCTGTTTGAACGGCTTGAGCGCAAGCTTGAGCAGTTTAACGGGCAGTTGATGCGCTCGGCAGTTGAGCTTGCCAAGGATTGGCGGACGGACAAATATCTCCGTAACTTGGAAGCCATGATGATCGTTGCGGATAAGGATGTCACGCTGATCCTTACCGGCAACGGCGATGTGCTTGAGCCAGTTGACGGCATCGCCGCGATTGGATCGGGCGGCAATTTTGCGCTCGCGGCAGCGCGCGCACTCAAGGAGTATGAGGGCGATGCAGAGGTTCTCGCGCGCAAGGCGATGGCCGTTGCGGCGGATATTTGTGTTTACACCAATGATCAATTGACCGTCGAAGTGCTTGATGCGGCCTAGCCGTTCGCACTCCACCCTTTTTCCCGAAAGACAGACATGAACAACAGCCTCACCCCAAAAGCCATTGTCGCGGCGCTTGACGAACATATCATTGGGCAAACCGAAGCCAAGCGCGCGGTGGCCGTGGCGATGCGCAATCGCTGGCGGCGGCAGCAGCTTTCGCCTGAACTGCGCGATGAAGTGACGCCCAAAAATATCCTGATGATTGGCCCCACCGGCTGCGGGAAAACCGAGATTTCACGGCGGCTGGCCAAGCTGGCTGACGCGCCGTTCGTCAAGGTTGAGGCGACCAAATTCACTGAGGTCGGCTATGTTGGTCGCGATGTTGAACAGATTGCGCGCGATCTGGTTGAAGAGGCGATCCGGCTCGAAAAGGAACGCCGCCGGGTTGCGGTCAAGGATAAAGCCGAAGAGGCAGCACTGGCGCGGTTGCTTGATGTGCTGACTGGCAAAGGTGCTTCGGAGGCGACGCGCGCGGCGTTTCGTCAGCGCTTTGCCGATGGCCATCTTGATGAAACCGAGATTGAAATTGAGCTTGAAGCAGCACCGCAAACGCAATTTGAAGTGCCCGGCGGCGGCGGGATGGGGATGATCAACCTGTCTGAAATGATGGGCAAAGCGTTCGGCCAAGGCCAGCTTAAGCGCCGTAAGATCAACGTCCGCGCGGCGTGGGGCAAGCTGGTTGAGGAAGAGGCCGACAAGCGGCTTGATCAGGATGAACTCAGCCGGACAGCGCTTGCCGATGCTGAGGCGAATGGGATCGTCTTCCTTGATGAGATTGACAAGATCGCGGTTTCCGATGTGCGCGGTGGCAGCGTCAGCCGCGAAGGCGTTCAGCGTGATTTGCTGCCACTGATTGAGGGCACCACGGTTGCCACCAAATACGGCCCGATGAAGACCGATCATATCCTCTTTATCGCGAGCGGCGCGTTCCATGTCGCCAAACCAAGCGACCTGCTCCCCGAATTGCAGGGTCGCTTGCCGATCCGCGTTGAGCTCAAGGCGCTGACGCAGGCCGATTTTGTGCGCATCTTGAAGGATACCCGCGCAAGCCTTGCCGATCAGTATCAGGCGCTGCTCGCCACCGAAGGCGTTGGCATCACCTTCACTGACGACGGGATTGAGGCCATCGCGCGCACGGCTGCTGAAGTGAATGAAGCGCTCGAGAATATTGGTGCACGGCGGCTATCCACGGTGCTTGAAAAACTGCTTGAGGATGTCAGCTTTGAGGCCGAGGATCGGCAGGGAACAACGGTGGTGATTGACGCGGCCTATGTCGACAGTCAGCTCGCCAGCATCGTGCGCAATACCGATTTGTCGAAATATATTTTGTAATGCGCGATTTCGTTCTTGATATGTTTTGACTTCTATGCTCGATTGTATGTCTCGAATCATCTTGGAGACACGCTATGACTCACACCGGCGGATGCCACTGTGGCGCAGTACGTTATGAAGTGAGTGGCACACCGCAGCATGTTGCGCTTTGCCATTGTAGCGATTGTCGGCGCAGTGCGGGCGCGCCGATGGTGGCTTGGGCGGCCTTTGCCGAAAATGAAATGACCGTCACTCAGGGCGATACCAAAACCTTTAACTCATCGGGAACCGCAATGCGCAGTTTTTGTCCAGAATGCGGCACTGGGCTGTTTTACCGTAACGAGGCGTTTTTGCCCGGCATTGTTGATATACAATCGGCAACGCTTGATGACCCTTCCGCACTTCCGGCAGGCGCGCATATTCAAACGGCGGAACGGATTGAATGGATGGCCGACGCGCATAGCCTGCCCGCATTTGTACGCTACCCCGGCTGACGCTTTGGCGGCGCAGTAACCAAACCGGATTTTCAAGCGAACAACGGTTCAATCTAATCCGGAGACTGACATGCGCTTTATCACGCCCTTCCTGTTCGCAGCACCTGTAGCCTTTGTCGCAATGGCTTTTCCGGCGGCGGCCGCAGAAATTGCAACTGGTGCAAAAATGCCAGCGGGATTTGCCGCGAAGGATGCGGCAGGCAAGCCGCGCACCCTTGCCAGTGTGGCGGGTAAAAAGGGCACTGTTTTGGTGCTGTATCGTTCGGCCAAATGGTGCCCTTATTGTCAGGCGCAGTTGAAGGAACTCAAAGCGGCACAGGCTGAACTCGGTGCGCGCGGTTACAGTATCGTTGGGCTTAGCTATGATGCGCCAGAAGTCCTCGCGGCATTCGCGGCAAAAACAGGGATTAGCTATCCGCTGCTTTCGGATGAAAAATCGGCAATGATTGATGCGCTCGGCCTGCGTGATCCGGCATATGCGGCGGGCAGTTTTGCCGCTGGCGTGCCAAAATCTTCAACACTCATTATCGACAAGGCGGGCGTTGTCCGTTGGAAATCAGTCGCAACGGATTATAAAGTGCGCCCGCAAAATAGCGCGATCATCGCGGCGGTTGATGCGCTCAAATAGGCTCAACCGCCCTCGGGCTTAACGACCAGCATCATCGCCTTATCCTGAAGGAACCAGCGCTTTGCGGTTTCTTGGAGCTCAGCCGGGGTAATCCGGCCATAGTCACTTGAAAGCGTGCGCAGCGCGGCAGCCTTGCCTTTGTCCTGCGAAAGCCCGGCAAGCTGGCTCATCCAGAAGGTGTTGCCACTTGAGGCGCGCGCGATGAACTGACGCAGCGGCGTAACTGCGCGAACCAGCTCATCTGCGGTTACTGGCTTGGTGGCAAGGTCATCAGCGATTGACCGCGCAATCTTGTAAAACAGATCAATTCGGTCGGGGCGCAACTGCGATGAGATAATGAAGCTCCCGCCGCTTTGGAGCGACAACGGCCAATTGCTGTTGACGTTGGGGCTATAGCCAGCCCCTTCGGTTTCGCGGAACTCATTGAACATCCGGTCATTAAAAATGCTCGAAAGCAGCTCAAGTTTGCGCGATTCGTAAAGCCCAGCCGTCCCGCCACCAAGCGGATAGGCGAGCACTGCTGCGCCCTGATCGGCGGGGCCGCTGTGAAAGCGAACGATGGGTGTTGCCGTTGCCGCCGGCCCGCGTGAGCCGATGCTGCCAGCAAGCGGACGCGCGGCGCTGCGTTTTTTAAGCGCGCCAAAGGTTTCGCCAACCGCCGCAATCGCATCGTCAGCGGCAATATCACCAAAGACGAGGACTTCGATTGGGCCTGTTTTGAGGAGTGGTTCCCAAAATTGGCGGAAAGCCTGCGGCGTCAGCGCTTGTATCGCTTCGCGCGACGGCGTGCCCCAGCGGGTATCGCCGCCGTGCAAAAGCGAAGACAAGTCGCGCGAAAGCACCGACTGCGGGCTGGTGCCAAGCGTATCATAGTTGGTGAGGAAAGCCGCGCGCGCGCGCTGCACAGGGGCTGCGTCCCAGCGCAGCGACGTCATCTGGCTGGCAAGCAGTTTCAATTGATCAGTGAGATCTGCCGCACGCGTTTGCGAACGCAAGACGAAGGCACTTTCACCAATGTCAAACCCTGCATTGATCCGCCTCCCGCTGGTCAGCCGGTCAAGCGCGTTCTGGTCAAAATTGGCGACGCCACCTGCAAGCAGTGCCGCTGATCCAGCCCATGCCACCGTCTGCTTGTTCGATGGCAGCGCTTGTAGCCCACGGCCGAAACGCACTTGGACATAGATTTTTCCGGTCTCTGCAGGGTTGGGGTAGAGAATCATGTTGACGCCGTTGGCAAATTTAATCTGCTCCATCCCCAAATCGGGGATTGGCTCACGCTTTTTGACTTTGCCCGGTTTGCCGAGCGATGGCAGTTGATTGAAGCTTCCAACCGGGGCGGTTGACGCAGAGGCAATCGCAGTAACCTCGGCATTGACGGCCGCAGCAAGCGCTTCGTTGCCGCCCTTTATTGGCGTTCGGCTCGTTAGCACTGCACGCGGGCCGACCCCGTTGAAGAGCGCGCGCGTCGCAACGCGAATGCCCTCAGGCGTTATCTTATTCTTGATCCCACTGAACACATCAAGTGCGACTTGGGCAGAGGCAACTGTCTCTCGAATATTAACCGCTTCGATCAAGTCATCGGCTTGTTTTGCCGCAGCCTCGGTGCGCTGCGTATCGACGCCGACTTGAAGTGCCGCGAAAAACTCACCGGCCTCGCGGTCAATATCAGCCTGCACGCTTGGATTGGCGAGCGCGTCAGCAATCACCGCGCGCACATCACGCACGGCGGCCTGCCAATCATCGCCAAGCGGTACAATCTGCACAAACGTGCCGTCAACCGAACGCGCAATATCGTCGCGGTCAACCGAGGCTTGGAGGAAGCTGCCGCCAGCCCGCGCGCGCTCTTCAAGGCGGCGGTTGATCAGGCGCAGCGCAACCAGTTCAACGAGACGCCCTTGATTATAGGCAATCGTATCGGCCTTTTGCACCCACGGCCGCAGTGTGGCGAGGCTGACGACAAGTGGCACACCGGGTTCGGTAATGACGAGGTTCGCCAGTGCCTTGGGATCGGGTTTGCCGAAATCGGGGTCGGGTGTCGACGGGCCTTTGCCGCGCCAGTCCGAAAAATATTTGATAATCATTTGTTCAAACAGCGCAGGATTACCGTCGCCGACGATCACGACAATT
>JAYTMV010000283.1:0-9151 GCA_043728175.1 Sphingomonadales bacterium | reverse complement strand
GCGTTCGCATCGCCCTTCATCCGCACCGTTGCAACGATCCGCACGGCCGAGGGCAATCTTGAGGGCGTATCCATAATCGGGGTTGATGATGCAACGCTGATTGGGTTGCCGCGCGTGATGACGGTTGGATCGCGGCAAAGCCTGTTTGAGCCCGACGCGGTGTTCCTCGATGATGTCGGCGCGCGCAAGCTGTTCGGCGACCGAAAGGACGTGATCGGCACCCGGTTTGAGCTCAATGATCAACGCGCGATTGTGCGCGGCATTGTTGATGTGAACCCAACCTTCACATCGCAGGTCAATCTCTACACGCGCTATTCCAACGCGCTCAACTATGTTCCGGGCACGCGCAATCGGCTGTCGTTCGTGCTGGTGCGGACAGCTCCGGGCGTTACCCCTGAGGCGCTTGACGCAGCGATTGAGAAACAAACTGGCCTCAAGGCGCGCACCGCCGAGGAATTTCGCGGTGACGGGGTGAATTTCATCATTGAGAATACCGGCATTCCAATCAATTTCGGGATCACCGTGATCTTGGGCGTGATCGTTGGCGTTGCGATTGTCGGGCTAACGCTCAGCCTGTTTATCCGCGACAACATTAAACAATTTGGCGCGCTCAAGGCGATCGGCGTTACCAATAATAAAATCCGGCTGATGGTGTTTACCCAATCTGCACTGGTCGCACTCATCGGATACGGCATTGGCCTCATCCTTGCGGTGATGTTTATCGTGCTGGGTGCGGCGAACAGCGATGCGTTCAAGGGCTTTTATATGCCGTGGCAAATCCCGCTGATCACCGCAGGGCTTGTCATCATCATCCTGTTTCTCACCGGAATGCTCGCCATTCGCTCAGTCCTCAAAACTGATCCAGCCGAGGTATTCCGGTGAGCGAGATTGCGATTTCAGTGCGCGATGTCGTCAGGGAATTTCCGGTCGGCGATAGCGTGATCCGCGTCCTCCACGGCGTCAGCGTTGACGTCAAGGCGGGCGAGCTGACCTATCTGGTCGGCGAATCTGGCTCAGGCAAAACGACGCTGATTTCGATCATTGCGGGGATTCTCTATCCGACGGGCGGCGATATCAGCGTGTTTGGCACGGATATTTATAAGCTCAGTGATACTGCGCTGGTCAAGTTTCGCCTCGCCACGATTGGCTTTATTTTTCAGCAATATAATCTGATCCCAACGCTGACAGCGGCTGAAAATGCCGCGATCCCCCTGATTGCTGACGGGGTGAAGCGCTCCGAGGCGATTGAGCGGGGCCGTGCGCTGCTCGAAAAGCTTAACATCGCCAATCAGGCGGATAAATTCCCCCGCCAGCTATCGGGCGGGCAACAACAGCGCGTGGCGATTGCGCGTGCGCTAGTGCATCAGCCAAAACTGATCGTCTGTGATGAGCCAACCGCAGCGCTTGACGCGCGTTCGGGCCGCCGGGTGATGGATTTGCTGCGCGAAGTGGCGCTGTCACAAGACCGCGCGGTGATCATCGTGACGCACGACAACCGCATTTTCGATCTCGCCGACCGTATCCTTCAGATGGAGGACGGGCGCATCACCCATGATGGCCGCGATGCGGCTGTGCTAGACCACTGAGGACACATCCCATGAAACGCCCAAGCTTTTCACGCATCATCTTGCCAGCACTGGCTGTCGTCGGCATCGTCGGCTCGGGCATCTATATCGCGCGGTCACAGCCCGATACACAGTTGACCAGCCCTGACATCACCCCGCCGACAACGCCCGAGGCACAGCGCAAAAGCGGCAGTGTGGCGGGCTCTGGCGTGATCGAGCCATCGGGCGAAATCGTTGATATCGCAACGCACGTTCCCGGCATTGTCGCGCGCGTTTTTGTTGAGGCGGGCGCACAAGTGACGGCAGGCCAGCCGCTGCTTGAGATCGACGCCCGCGATGCGCGCGCGGCAATCGCCGAAGCCTCCGCCCGGCTTGATAGCGCGCGCGCAAGTGTCGAGGCGGCGCGCACCTCGCTTAGGGTCGCTGAGAACCAGTTCAGCCTTTACCGCAATGTGAATGACGAACGCGCGGTTTCGCGCCAAGAGGTGATTGCGCGGCGCGGCACGGCTGACGATGCGCGCGCGCAGCTTGGCGTGGCGCAGGCGCAGGTGCGCCAGACACAAGCACAGCTCACTCAAGCGCGGGTTGAGCTTGATCGCCGCACCGTCCGCGCGCCGCGCGCGATGCAAGTGCTCCAAGTGCTAACGCGCGCGGGCGAATATGCGGGCACGGCGGGCAATGATATTGTCCTGATGAAGCTCGGCGTGACGCAGCCGCTTCATGTCCGCATTGATGTTGATGAAAATGAGATTGAGCGCGTCGCGCTTGGCGGGCCAGCGATGATCAGCCCCAAGGGCGATGCCAAGAAACAGGTGCGTGCGACGTTCGTGCGCGCTGAGCCGCTGATCGTGCCCAAACGATCACTCACCAATAGCGCGACTGAACGGGTGGATGTGCGAGTGTTGCAGCTTATTTATGCGCTGCCAGCGGGCGATAATCAGTTTTTTGTCGGGCAACAGGTAGACGGCTTTGCTCCGGCCAAGGCCAAGCCATGACGCGCGCCACTTCGCTGCTTTTGCTGGCGATGCTTTCGGCCTGTGCGCAGGTGACGGCGGGGCCAGAGGCCGCGTCTTTGAAAGTGCCACAGCAGTTTATCTATGCGCCGCCGACCGAAGCGCGCGGGGCGCTCGCGGCGTTACTTCCGAGTGGTGATCCGGCCTTTACCGCAATCATAGCGCGCGTTGACGCAGAGGCGCCCGATCTCCAACTTGCGCTCGCCCGAATACAGATTGCGCGCGCTGGCGTGAAGGGTGCGAACGCTGAACGCAGCCCCCGCATTGATGCAAGCGCTGGCGGATCGGCTTCACAATCAAGCCCCAATGCGGCCTTCAATGTGCCCAATAATGTGCCCTTTGATAAAAGCCGGACGGATTATTCACTTGGGCTGGATGCCAGTTGGGAAATTGATCTCTTTGGGCGGCTCAAAGCAACCGCGCGCGCGGCCGGCCTGCGGCTAAACGCCGCCGATGCCGACGCAAAGGCAGTGCGGCTCGCGGTGGTCACTGATATTGCGCGTGCTATAGCGGATTATCGCGGGGCCGAGGCGCGGCGCGCGATCATCGCGGCTGACCTGAAAGACGCGAGCGATCTCGTCAGCCTCACTCGGGTGCGGGCGCAGGCCGGGATTGTGCCGGGTTTCGATCTTGTCCGCGCTGGGTCGCTTGAGGCTGACGCGAAATCACGCCTGCCTGTGATTGAGACTGAGCAAGCCGCAGCGCTGGGTCGGCTGGTGGCACTGACCGCGAGCGACGGGCCGACGCTTGTCAATCTCCTCCGCCAGCAATCGCCAAAACTAGCGTTGGCCTCGGTTGAGGCTGGCCTGCCGTCAATATTGCTGCGGCAACGCCCCGATATTGTGGTGGCGGAGTTTCGCCTTGGTGCGGCCAATGCCGATCTGGCCGCCGCTGCCGCCGCGCGTTTCCCGCGTATCAACATCACCTCAGCGCTGGGCCTTGCGACGATGGGGCTTGGCAGTCTGTTCAGCGGCGATTCGCTCACCGCATCGCTGGGTGGCAGCGTTGCCGCACCGCTCATTGATTTTGGGCGGACGCAGGCGCAGATCAACCTGCGTGAGGCCCAAGCGCAGGAGGCTTTCGCCGATTACCGTCGCTTAGTGTTTGTGGCGATTGGCGAATGCGAAACTGCGCTTGGTGCGCTCTCCGCCAGCCGCCAGCGCTTGACCGCGCTTGAGGCGCAACTGCGGATTGAAAGCGATGCACTTGGTTTGGCGCGTGAGCGTTACCGCCTTGGCCTCTCCGATTTGCTCACCGTGATTGATGCCCAGCGCCAGCTCAACACCGTCCGCCAAGCCACCGCCCAAGCCCAAACCGAAGCCGAACGCGCAGCAATCGCAGTGTACCGGAGTTTTGGGGGCGCTTAAGCTGGTTATGTTTACTGCTTCACTATCCTAGTGATTTCATACTTTCCGCCGCCAGAGCGGATGTCGATCAAGACTTTATCACCCGGCGCAATCGCGCCAAGCACTTCTGGCCTCGCAACAAACCCCATTTTCATACCGGGCCACTTGAGCGCTGGAATAGGGCCGTGATTGAGTTTGATCTTGCCTGCGGCTTTATTGACCGAAATCACTGTAGCGGTGCCGCTGCCTGTTTTATAGGTTGATGTCTTGGCAACAGCGGATGCCGCTAAACTGACTGCACAAATGACTGATAAAATTGCGGTTGAGCGTTTTACAAGGTTCATTTCAATCATCCTTCAACATTTACAGTGAACGGTACAATGGTTTCCTTGCCACTGCCAAGGATCTGCACGAATATCTTCAACACACCGGCATTTTGCGGCTCCATGTGAAATCCGATGACGGGGCCGCTGCGATCCGCGTCCTTAGTCGGCTCGTCGCCAAGTGGGTGAACATGCTCAATCGATCCCCAATCGCGCGAAAAGGCTACGACATGGCCAAATGCGCCCATGATTGGTTGCAATTGGGCAAAGGGCTTACCCGTTTTTGCGTTAACCACGGCAACACTGCCCATTACACCTTCGCCAGCTTTCACCGGCCCGTCGAATGACAGTGCAAATTTAAGGTCATTGATTTCGGCTACAACCACGGGTTTTGCGTCAGGCGCTGGAGCCTTTTCTGCTCCGGCGGGTAAATCAGCAAATACATATTCCTGATCAGCACCGTTTCGCTTAGTATCGCTCCATACACGGTAAGTGCGCGCAAATTTAGGAGCAAAATTGAACGTCCACTCGCCGGGTTTCGCACCGGGGACTGGATGAATATGCTGATAATCGGTCAAGCTTTCATCAATGATCAGCAAGTGGAGCTTTTTGGTATGGGCGACCTCAAGCTCATTTGGCCCAATCGGCGCGCCCGTCTTAGCGTCGGTTAGTGTGATCGTAACAATTTGCGGCGTGCCTGGCGTAAATGCACCGGGTGCGTTCAATGCGACCTTGAGTGTTGCAGCACCGTCGTTATGGTTACTGCTCTTGCTCATATCCATACCCGCATGATCATGGCCTTTTGCAGCATCTTTTGATGACATTGCGGCATGATCGGCATCGGCATGTTTATGTTCGCCACATGCAGTCAACGCAAGCGCTGCGGTGACCATCAGAAATTGGGCTTTATTCATCAGCGGATTCCTTTGTTATCAGGTTCGTAATTGGCCAGATTGGCGCGCTTCGGTGACGGTGCTTTCAAGTGGCGCGCAGCCAAACGGCATTGGCATACTCTGGGAATCCAGTAACATGGCAGATATCGGAGATGAGTGGGAGATATTTAATCTACGCACAAAAAAGCGGCGACGATGGGGGATATCGCCGCCGCTGAAGTGATATGCGACCCATAACTTGGGTAATCTTGTAATGGGTCAAATCGTTCGCGCCCGCCATACGGGTATTTACATGTATAAATACGTCACAATCCTGCCTCGACCGCGATCCGCACTGCGTCAGCAGCGTTTGACGTCGCAAGTTTTTTGAACATCAGCATCCGGTGCATCTGCACAGTTTTTTCGCTGAGCGAGAGTTGATACGCGATTTGCTTGGTACGGAAACCTGCCGCCATTTGCTGGAGTATCTGGCGCTGGCGCGGCGAGAGCTGTTTGACGAGCGCAATTGCGCTTTGATGACGCGATGAAGAAAGGCCACTGCTTTCATCATCAATTTCAATCTGTGAACCAATAAAATATTGAAGTGCGCCATCATTGTCGAACACCGGGGCAACAAGCACCGCATTGCGAAACGGCGTTCCATCGCGCTTATAATTGAGAATTTCGACCAGCACTGCCTTATGGTCTTCAATGCCCTTGCGAATGCGGTCGGTGAGCCAGCTTTCGGTAGCTTCGCCAGCCAAAAATTTGCAATTACGCCCGATAATCTCATCAGGAGGATATCCAGTCAGATCGCAGAACGACTGATTGACGGCGATAATTGGATTACTCGGAAGACGTGGATCGCTAATCACAGTAGCGATTGGGCTGAACTGAATCGAAGCCAGAAAGCTGTCTTTGCCTGTTGGTTTTAACCGTTGCACTGCGTCATTCCCCATATTTCGTGCTTTTGCACCAAAAACGCGAATGTGGCAATGCTTGTAAGCCTAGGGTCAGAACCTATCAAATGCACGTTTGTGACGATGCCAGATTTGGTTCGTGGATAGGCGCGAGTGCGGCAGATAGCGGGGCTATCTGCCAATCGAGCAACAACGCCACGGATCAAATATGGCATCGCCCTGCGGGTGGGGTGTTCTCGGGCGATCTGCGTCGTCAAGCAAGACAAAGACGTAGCCCCGCTACGCCTTCGCTTGCTTTCCTCGCATCTCATCCCGATAACACCCCATCACAAACGTGCATTTGATAGGTTCTGACCCTAGAGGGCGACACGTTTGTGCCGCCCTCCTTATGACACCAGTGGATCCGCGTGATCAGAATGACTGACGCACCGTTACGCCGTAGGTGCGCGGCGTATTGGTCGCAAACCCGATCCGGGCACGCCCACCACGTTCGCGGTCAAGCGAGAGCAGCGCATTTTCATCAAACACATTATTAACATAGCCGATGATTGACAGCCCGCTTTCAAGATTGACCCCAAGACTTAGATTGACGATTTGATAGCTTGGCAGCTTGGTCGTAATTGAACGCACTTCATTTCCAGTCGCGCCGCCAAACGGCAGACGCGATGTGAAGAACGATGCAGGCGGCTCTTGATCGCTTGGCTGCGTGAAGCGGTTGCCAACATGCTGGACTGAGCCAGAGATAAACAGCTCACTCTTATCGCCAATCGGCGCTGTGTAAGTAGTGTTCGCCGATATCTGGAAACGTGGAACCGTTGGCAGGCGGTTACCATCGCGAATGCCGCCAATCACAGCACCAGTGCCATCACGCACGGTTGAATCATATTGTGCGTCAAGGATTGTGCCCGAAATACCGATATCGAGTCGGTCGGTTGGTTTGGCGGTAAATTCAAACTCAGCGCCAACCGAGTGTGCCTTATCAACGTTGAACACAATCCGTGATGAGCAAGACCCCGCATCAAGTGTTGTCTGCAAATTCTTGATATCATTGTAGAACACGGCTGCATTGAAAACGAAGCCACGGCCCTTGGTTTTGATGCCTGCTTCATAATTCCACAGCGTTTCATCATCATAATCTTGGAAGCCGCCAAATGTCGCGCGGTCGGTGCCTTGGCACAGGTTGGCGTTGAGCGGATCATTAACGCCGCCAAGCCGGAAACCCTTCGAGGCTTGCGCATTGACGGTGATGTTATCCGCCGCCTTATAGCTTAGCAGGAAGCGCGGGCTGAAGCCAGTTGAGGTTGTTTTATCAACCTGACCGCGATCGCCGTTGGCAAAGAGACCGCCGGAGGTGATCGTGCGCACTTCCTTATAATCATAATAGCGTCCACCCGCAGTCGCGGTGAGTTTGTCAGTCAGTTCATAACTGCCTTCGCCAAACGCCGAATATTGCTTGAGCGAATAAGGCAGATCAGAATTGAACGGCGAGTCTGGGCCAAAGCCGTTACGCGCACCAGCCGACGTGCCAGCACCAAGCGTGGCATCGGTTGCAGCATCATAGCCAGGGGTTGGCAGGCGCTGTTTATATTTCCGGTTGGTGTCGGAGAAAAAGCCGCCGACAACCCATTGGAATTTCCCATCGCCACTGGAACTTAGTCGCGCTTCCTGCGTGAAGGCATCAACTTTGGTGGTATCGAGCAAATTTGATGGCAGCGACACCGCAGCCGTCGGGAAGCCAAGATCAACCGACACACTGCCCGTGAGCGCGCTTGCATCACGACTGACGAGAATATCACGCTTTGTATATGTCGAAACCGATGTCAGATCGACTGCACCAAGCCCGATTTTAATCGTCGCATCGCCGATGATGGTTTCATCCTCAAATGCCTCATCAAGCAACAGGAATTGCTGGCGTTCGGCAAATGTTACCGCTGGCCGCGTTGTCGTGAACGGATTGGCGAACAGATTGAACGTTTCCTGACGGTTGAAGCCGTCCGTCTTAATTTTCTGATACACGATGCGCGGCGTGATCGAGATGTTGTCCGACGGCTCAAACGTGATCGCAATGCGACCGCCGTAACGCTCACCGTCATTGACATCTTCCTTGACCCCGGTTGGTGTCAGCGCATCAATGAAGCCGGCATATTGCGTGTAATAACCAACCGCACGCACCGCGATCTTATCGCCAAGTGGCAAGTTCACCGCCCCTTTGATATGGCCGCCGAAATCATCGTCATCAACAACGTTGACGTTGGCTTCAATCGTCCCTTCGGTCTTGCCGAGTTTTGGCTGGTTGGTGATGTAGCGGATCGTACCGCCGACCGATCCCGAGCCGAACAATGTCCCCTGTGGGCCGCGTAGAGTTTCAACGCGGTTCAAATCAAACAGATCAAGGTCAGGGGTAAACAGCGAAAGCGAGATCACAGACTCGTCAAGATAAATCCCGACTTGCTCCTTCACCCCCGGCTGATCGCGCACAATTTGCCCTGACGATACGCCCCGGATGGCAACCTGGCTTTGGCCTGGCCCGAGGTTCTGGATCGAAAGCCCCGCAACATTGCGTGAGAGATCCTCAAGCGTTGTCGCGCCTGACTTCTGAATGTCAGCGGCGGTTTGCGCGTTGATTGAGAAGGGAATGTCCTGCAAATTGGCATCACGCTTGGTCGCGGTCACGATGATAATATCGGACTCAGCCGCTTCCTCAGCGGTTTGCGCCAACGCTGGTACGCCACTGCATAGCAGCGCAAGCAGCGAAGCCGATGCGCCAAAGCGAAGCGCCGAACGAGCGGCGGCAGTTTTGAAAGGGGTATGCATCATTCTCTCCCGAATAAGCGGCGCATCAACAGCAAACCATTGTGGCCTGAATGCCTAATGCGGCAAAGTAACCTCTTGGTGGTAGGGTTTCTTGGGTTGTCAGTGTCTTTTTTGTCTTTCGTGTCGCATTTCTGCAACAAAAGTGTAGATTGGTGGTGATTTTTGGGCATTATCCAACAATGATCTATCGATACCCTTGGTCTGGCGGCCTTGCTTTCCTGCTGCTTGCTGGATGCAACACGACCGCCGCGCCCGATCCACAAACTGCCTTCATGGCGCGGCTTGAAAAGCTATGTGG
>JAYTMV010000282.1:0-3809 GCA_043728175.1 Sphingomonadales bacterium | reverse complement strand
CTCGGCAAGCGCAGCAAGGAAGGCATCCTTATCAGGAAAATGGCGATAGACGGCAGCCGCGCTCACCCCCACCTCGCGCGCAACCTGACGCAGGCTTAGCTGATCAGCGTCGCTAAATTCGATCAGCCGCATCCCGGTTTCTATCAACGCCGCGCGAAGATCACCGTGATGATAGCCGCGTTTTTCGGGCTTAGTGTTACCGACATCTAACATTATGTAATCACTGTGAACATAATTGACACGCTTGCCAACTCGTTTTCAGTGCTTCCTCGGGGCGGGTAGCGCCTGCGCGCTTAAACCCGCGTCATTACCCACTGGCCGTCCTTGCCTTTGCAGGCTTGGAGGTTTTCGGACTCAGTCGCGCCGCTTGCGGTCGAGACCGTCTGGCGGATCGATTTGCAGCCTGCTGCTGCCGTATTGATTGCGGCACGCTTGAGCAGTGCTGAGGAGACATAGCCTTGGCCAACGCCTGCATTGGAAATCAGCATCCACGGCGAACCCGAAACTGAGGCGGGCACCCAGACATTTTGTCCGGCGGCAAGCCTTCCAATGATCTTTGCATTGGTGCCCGGAGCACTGCGGATGTTGGCGCTGCTGGTTGACACATATGCACCGTTCACCCGGTCATACCCGTCGGCTGGTTCAACGCCGTTTGCGAATTTAATGTCTGACAGTGCGGCACCACTGGCAGATTGGCCAACCTCAACGCGGCCTGATGCGCCGGTTTCGGGGTTTTCCCAGCTTTGCGACTGATTGGTTGCCACCGCATTTTCAAGCGCACGCTCAGCCTTTGCACGGTCATTTTTCTGGAGTTTGCACCCAAGCACTGATCCACCTGCTGCACCAAGTACGCCGCCAAGTACGGTGCCAAGTGTGCGACTGTTGCGCCCGGCGATCCGGTTGCCGAGCAAACCGCCCGCAACGCCGCCAATGGCTGCACCGATTTCCTGCTTGCTACCGCTCGCCTGACAACCAAAGATATTGCCGAGGAAGCCACCACCACCACTGCGCCGTTCGCCATCGTCTTGCGCGGCCAAGATCGGCGCTTGCACGACTGCAGTTTTGCCTGCCTCGATTGCGTTTGCAGCGGTTGCGCTGAGCAACAGTGCTGATGCTGCGAAGAGTGCGGCCGAACGTTGGGTGGATTTGAACATGGTGATACTCCCTTTCCTAATACGCGGTGACTGTTAGAAACCGCGCACTGAACTGGCGGTTAATGGTTAATTTGCTTCCGTTTTGGTGCGGCTTGGCGCAAAGCAGAACCGAGTAACGAGTAAGGCGGATGTAATTATGGGGCGGAAATTTTTCGGGACTGACGGGATCAGGGGGCGCACAAATACAGGCGCAATGACGGCAGAAATGGCGATGAAGATCGGCATGGCGGCGGGTGCGCATTTCGTGCGCGGCGATCACCGCCACCGCATTGTCCTTGGCAAGGATACAAGGCTTTCGGGCTATATGATCGAAAACGCGCTCGTCGCTGGTTTTACCAGTGTGGGCATGGATGTTGTTCAGGTCGGGCCGATGCCGACGCCTGCGGTGGCGATGCTCGTGCGGTCAATGCGCGCTGATTTGGGCGTGATGATTTCGGCGAGCCATAATCCTTATTATGATAATGGTATCAAGCTGTTCGGGCCTGACGGCTATAAGCTCTCCGATGCTGATGAGCGCGAGATTGAGGCGCTGCTCAGCGGTGAACCCGAACTCGCGACCTCGGCCAAAATCGGTCGCGCGCGCCGGGTTGAGGATGCGCGCGGGCGGTATATCCATTTCGCCAAATCCTGTTTTCCCGAAGATTTGCGGCTCGACGGCCTCAAAATCGTGATCGATTGCGCCAATGGTGCGGCGTATCAGGTTGCGCCGTCGGCACTGTGGGAATTGGGCGCAAAGACGATTGCGATTGGCGTCACCCCCAACGGCACCAACATCAACGACAAATGCGGATCAACTGCGCCTGAACTGCTTCAGGAAACCGTGGTCGCAAGCGGGGCTGATATTGGCATCGCGCTTGACGGCGACGCTGACCGGCTGATCATCGTTGATGAACATGGCAAGGTGATTGACGGCGATCAGATCATGGCGCTGATCGGTAAAAGCTGGGCCGCCTCGGGTAAGTTACGCGGCGGCGGCGTCGTGGCGACGGTCATGTCAAACCTTGGACTTGAACGCTGTTTGAAGGCGGCTGACCTGACGCTTGAACGCACAGCCGTTGGTGACCGTTATGTGCTTGAGCGGATGCGGCAGGGCGGGTTCAATGTCGGCGGCGAACAATCGGGGCATGTCATCCTGTCTGACTATGCGACAACGGGCGACGGGCTGGTCGCCGGGCTTCAGGTGTTGGCAGAGATTGTGCGCCAGAATAAGCCAGCAAGCGAAGTCCTCAACCAGTTTGAGCCCGTGCCGCAACTGCTCAAAAATGTCCGCTTCGCAGGCTGTAAACCGCTTGAAGCGGCAGCAGTTAAAAGTGTGATTGCTGACGCTGAAGCCGAACTCAACGGTACAGGCCGCCTTGTTATCCGTCCTTCAGGCACTGAACCAGTGATCCGGGTGATGGCCGAGGGCGATGACGCAGCACAAGTCACCCGCGTCGTCGATGCGATATGTGATGCGGTGAAGGAGGCCGCTGCCTGATGCTTGAAATGCGGCCTGACTGTGAACGCTGCGGCACCGACTTGCCCGCCGAGGCGGGCGGGGCGTTTATCTGTTCGTTTGAATGTACCTTCTGTGCTGAGTGTACTGATGCGCTAAACGAACGTTGCCCCAATTGCGGCGGCGAACTCACTGACCGCCCAACGCGCGCGAAGGACAAGCTTGAGGCATTTCCCGCCTCAAAAATCCGATCATTCAAGGGATGACCGCGCGCATTCTGGTTATCGCAGGCTCGGATAGCGGCGGCGGGGCGGGCATTCAGGCGGATATAAAAACCGTGACGATGCTCGGCGGCCATGCGATGACGGCAGTGACTGCGATTACGGCGCAAAACACGCTCGGGGTTCAGGCGGTGCACGCGATCCCTACCGAAATGGTAATCGCGCAAATCGATTCGGTGGTGAGCGATATCGGCGTTGATGCGATCAAGATCGGGATGATTGGATCGGCGGAAACCGCGAACGCGGTGGCGGATCAGCTTGAACGATTGAGCCTACCAATCATCTTTGATCCTGTGATGGTTGCGACAAGCGGTTCAGTACTGGCCGATGCAGCGACCATCGCAGCGTTTGAACGGCTGATGCGGATTGCCACGCTCACCACGCCCAATCTGCCTGAGCTTGCAGCACTGGGCGGTGAGGGCGCACTCCTTGGCCCGACGCTGATCAAGGGCGGGCACAGCGAGGGCGACACAATCATTGACCGCTTGGTTGGCCCCGAAGGCGAAATCGCGCGCTGGTCAGCTACGCGGATCAATACGACCAGCACCCACGGTACCGGCTGCACGCTGGCGAGCGCGATTGCCTGCCTGATGGGGCAGCAAGTGGAACTAGTGGACGCTATCGCGCAGGCCCGGCAGTTTGTTCGACTCGCATTGCACGCCGCACCGAGGCTCGGCAACGGCCACGGCCCGATGGGGCATCAAAGCGTTCGTCTCCCGTGATTGCAGGCGTAGACGAGGCCGGACGCGGGCCACTTGCGGGGCCGGTCGTCGCGGCGGCGGTGATCCTTGGGTCGGTGCCCATCATTGGCCTTGATGACAGCAAGAAGCTTTCGGCCAAGCGGCGCGCGGTGCTAGAGGCGGAGATACTTGCCTCGTGTCAGGTGGGGATTGGTATGGCCTCGCCTGAGGAGATTGATGCAATCAATATCCTGCAAGC
>JAYTMV010000281.1:0-1687 GCA_043728175.1 Sphingomonadales bacterium | reverse complement strand
AAGGCTGAAACGCTCCATTCCCAAGGCGTTTTGAATTTGGACGGAGCAGGCGCCCAAGCCTCAGGCGCATCAATGAGTGCATCGTAGACGCTCGGCAAGTCACCGCCGCTCTTAAGGAACACCGCTTTAAGCTTTGCCACCAAAGCGGGCGGCGGATCATCGGCGACGAAATGACGCGCGAGCTTGGTTGCAATATGCTGCGCGGTAGCAGGATGAACCGCAAGGTCAGCAAGCACCGCGCGCGCCTGCGCCTCACCCGCTGCGGGGTAACGTCGCTCAACGATAGTACGGTCAACGGGTTCATGGATTTGCGGGACAAACAGAAATGCCCCCGGCGCAGCAGTGCCAGCAAGCAACCGCGCGACTGGCCCGCGACCAATCCCTGCCACTGTCCAGCCCGTCATCGCGCGCGCAAATTCAGTAACGTCGGCCTGCGTGTAGCCAGTGCGAACGCCGAGCGTATGAAGTTCCAATATCTCACGCGCGAGATTTTCATTGAGACCAGCTTTGCGAACGCCGCGCGCGGCGACACGGCTGCCAAGCGGGCTATCAGGGCCGATTGACTGCGCCTGATCCAAATAAAGCAGCATCGCCGGATGCTGTTCAACCGCAACCAGCATATCGCCAAAACGGCCAACCACATGCGGGCGGATCGCTTCAAACTCAAGCATCCCGGCAAAGCCAACCGTCGTCAGCTTGTCAGCAGAGACCGCGAAATGATTGGCCCAGAAATGCACGAGACGCTCAACAAACGGCGTTTCACTTGCCATCGCCATCCGCATCCGCGCGCCGACTTGGGCAACATACTGCGCGCGGGCATCTTGCCGGGCTTCCTTGCGCATTGCTTTGCGAGGGTCAGCGGCATCACCTGTTGCATTTTTGCCGACCACAGCGCGCACAGCCTCAAGATTGTCGGCAAGCTGTGCTGCAATTTCGCCGCGTGTCGGGAGCGCTGCAAGCATCGCGGGCTGCGGCTGATAGGCTGAAAACTGCGCCTTGAGCCAGCGGCGCGGATCGCCGCCAACCCGGTCATCCCCGCGCGCGCCGAGGCCAAAGCGGTTAAGCGCGATGCTGGTTTCGGACATAAGCTCACTCCACCGGACAATGATTGGACTGAGTTAACGCACCAGTGCTCAAAACCCTTCGGGCAAATCAATTGCGCCGACGCATTCATTATACCGCGCGATGGCGTAGCGATCGGTCATCCCAGCAATAAAATCAGCAATATGGCGCGCGCGTGCTGGATCTTCGTGGGGCAGGGTTACGCGCCACTCCTCAGGAAGCTTTTGAATATCATTTTGATACGCTGCGAACAGCCCCGCCACGACTTGCCGCGCTGCGTCCGCCACTTCAAGCTGGAGCGGATGATGGTAGAGCTTGGCGTACATGAAGCGCTTCAACGCTGCCTCATCGGCTGCCATTCCGCTTGAAAACCCGGCAAGCGTGGTTCCGGCTGCGCGCACCCCTTCGACTGACTCCACTCCGGCCGATTTCAGACTGGCGCGCGTGGTTTCGATCACGTCATTGACCATCAGGCCGATTTGTTGACGCACCAGTTCGGAACGCAGCCGCAGCGGATCAGCGCCTGGATAACGGACGCGCACCGCGTCCCACCCGCGCGCAACCATCGGCACATCTAGCAACGCCTCAAAATCGATCAGCCCCGCACGAAGCCCGTCATCAATAT
>JAYTMV010000280.1:0-3823 GCA_043728175.1 Sphingomonadales bacterium | reverse complement strand
TGATCGTCCAGCACTTGCCGCCGGGCTTGATCTAGCGCGAAAGATTGCGCGCGAATTCCGCTTTGATCCCGATGCAACGAAAACTGAAACCCTGCCGCGTGAAGCCTTTGATGCGCGCGCAGGTGTGTGTCAGGACTTTGCCCAGATCATGATCTGTGCGCTGCGCTCGGTTGGACTGCCCGCGGCCTATGTCAGCGGCTACATCCGCACCATCCCCCCGCCAGGACAAGTGCGTTTGCAAGGCGCAGACGCGATGCACGGCTGGGTGTTACTGTGGTGCGGGCCCAAGGATGTGCCGGGTGGCCGCGGCTGGATCGGGCTTGATCCCACCAACGCAATCCTAATGGCAGGCGATCACATCGTTGTCGCCATCGGTCGTGATTATAAGGACATCGCGCCGATCGAAGGAATCTTTACGGGCAGCGGCGCGCAGAAAGTGAGCGTGGCGGTGGATGTAGTGCCGGTGTTTGGCGATTAATTCTCGCGCCGCATGCGAATGGCGGCCTGTTTGTTGATGTTAGCAAAAAAACTGCCGAGCGACGCTCGCCGGATCCGGACGGGCTGCCCTGGCTTAGGCGTATTCACAAGCCGAGTATCAATCTGAACCCATTTGGCATCGTCATCGATAATGATCGTCAATTTGCCTAATTTGTTGACATAAGCAGATTTGATCACGGTCTCAATCGCTTCATCGGATTGATCGGCTTTGCCTGACTTATCATCATCTTTGCCACCGAAAATCGCAAGCGTGGGGAGCGTTAACCCGAACAACGTTCGTTTCGCTTTTTTGACTTGCGCCTTATCGACAATCACAACGTCTTGGCGCGTCTCAGCCGCGTCGAGATTTGCGACGTTAGTGTCAAAGCAAGCGAGACGAGCAGTTCCGTCGGCAATCGCGCGGCAATCGATTAGCTTTTGAAAGAGTTCTGGACGCGCTTCGACCTTATCTTTCGCGAAAACGATATTCGGTATTGCCATAAGTGATACTGCAAGCGTCATTTTTACCAGTGATACGTTCAAGGTCATGGTGAAGCCCTCCATTCAAAGTTGCGCTTCGATGCCACGGTTCGAGGCGAAAACCAAGGGGAACCTATGTGTTGCATATTGGTGACACATCGGAAGCAAACTGCGTTTCAGGGTATCGAACCTTATTTACTAGCGGCGCGTGAGCGGGCAGAGGCGAGCGTAAGTTTGCACCTCCGCGCACGATTTATCGCTTGTATGGGTTTCGAACGATTTGATTTGGCTGAACTTTCGGGCTCAGCCGCTCCAAAATAAGGGATTGGCAGATTATGAAAACAGTTACCTCCGTGAGCCGCTCATGGCTCAGTGCAGGCGTTGCTTCGGCAGTGCTTGGCCTCGCGATGATTTCAACGCCTGCCTTCGCGCAAGACGCGGCAGCCGAAGAAGTCGTTGAAGATACAATCGTTGTTACTGGCTCGCGTATCGGTCGCCCTGATCTTGAAGCTTCGAGCCCGGTTACGGTCGTATCTGCAGACCAGCTGAAAATTTCTGGCACGACGGACGCCGAAGTGTTCTTACGCGATCTGCCGCAAGCTGTTGCTGCGGTTGGTCAGAATTCAAATAACGGTAACCCTGGTGTTGCAACGGTTGATCTTCGCAACTTGGGCGAAGAGCGCACACTTGTGCTGGTCGATGGCAAGCGGTTCGTTCCTTACGACGCAGGCGGCATTGTCGATTTGAACATGATCCCAGCATCGCTGATTGAGCGCGTTGAAGTCCTCACCGGCGGTGCTTCATCGGTTTACGGTTCGGATGCTGTTGCTGGCGTGGTTAACTTCATCTTCCGCCGCGATTTCGAAGGCTTTGAGGCTGATGCGCAATACGGCCTCACGCAAAAGGGTGACGGCGTTTCGCGCAGTTTCTCAGCCACGGTCGGGGTGAACTCGGGCGATGGCAAAGGCAACATCACCGTAAATGCTGGCTACACAAAGGTCGACGCGGTTACGCAAGGCGCGCGCGCTTATTCAGAATTTACGCTGGCGGCTGAAAACCTTGGCGGTGGCGGCGGTAGCTCAACCAATCCGGCGGGTGCCTTTGACGGCCTTCTTGGTATTGGCGGACGCGGGATCACCAACGCTCAAGGCAATATCGTGCCTTTTGTTGCGGCGCGCGACGGGTTCAACTTCAATCCGTTCAACTTGCTTCAAGTTCCGCAGGACAAGTGGACTGCAACCGCAATTGGTCATTATGACTTGACCGATGCGATTGAATTTTACGGTCGCTTGTCATTCGCCAATAGCCGCGTTCGCACGATCATTGCTCCATCGGGCACATTTGGTAATCCATTTGACATCAATTACCGAACCAATCCATTTTTGAACGCGCAATCACGTGCGATACTCGCGCAGAATGATACGGGCACACTGGCTGATAGGGTCGCTAATGATGGGATCATCACGACGACGCTTCGTCGCCGGACGGTTGAACTTGGCACACGTGACTCGATTTATGAAAACACCGCTTATCAATTAGTTGGTGGCTTGAAAGGCGATGTTATTGAGGGCGTCAAATGGGAAGCCTTTACCCAATATGGCCGCACGGTTCGCACGCAAACATTTGCAAACGACGTATCAATCGCAGCTGTTCAACAGTCTTTAAATGCTGTCGCAGGCCCTAATGGCCCAGTTTGCACCGACATATCAAATGGCTGCGTTGCTGGTAACTTCTTTGGTATCGGCAATTTGAGCCGCGGTGCTGCTAACTTCATTCGCGTCGATCTTCAGCAATATGATACGACGTCGCAGCTTGCGACTGGCGGTTTCCTGAGTGCTGATTTGCCGTTCACCTTATTGTCGGACAAGCAGGGTGCCATTGTCGCTGGCGTCGAGTATCGCCGTGAAAAATCAACAGCGCGTCCAGACAATTTGCTTGTCACGGGTCAGTCGGGTGGTTTTGGTTCGTCAACACCAATTGACGCTGAACTGTCGACCAAGGAAATCTATGGCGAGCTTAACCTCCCAATCGTCACTGATAAGCCATTCTTCCATTCGTTGAGCCTTGAAGCGGGCATCCGCTACTCGGATTATCGTAATGCTGATTTGCGTTCGGGGGCTGGCAACAAGTTCAAAACGACAAGCTACAAAATTGCTGGAGAATGGAGCCCCATTCGCGATCTTAAAATTCGGGGCGGCTTCAACCGTGCCGTTCGTGCGCCAAACTTGATTGATATTGGGCAGCCGGTGACACCTGGAACGGGTGCAGCGCGTTATGATCATTGCGAGTCAGTTGACCGCGGTCAGCCGATTGTGTTGACGCCTGCTGTGGTGAACAATGCTGCCCGCAGTGCGGCAGCGACACAGTTGCTCAATCTCTGCGTGGCAACGGGCACACCGCTCGCGGCACTTCAGGCTGGGTTAGTTGATGGTATTGTTTCGGGCCAGCTCAACAACTTTGCAGGCGGTAACATCAATCTCACACCTGAGCGTGCAAACACAATCACTATTGGTGCGGTGTTCAAGCCTTCGTTCATCAAGGGCTTCACCGCATCGGTTGATTATTATGACATCAAGATCAAAAATGCGATTTTCCAAGTTCCCGAGCAGGAATCGTTGATTGGTTGTTATGAAGTTGACCGCGTCGCGACGAGCTTCAACTGCACGCGCTTCGTTCGGGCACCCGGTACAGGTAACCTTACAGGTGGTACTGAAACAGGCGTCATCTCGACAAAGACAAATATTGGTGGTGCCCGCTCACGGGGCGTTGATTTCGCTGGCGATTACAAGTTTGACATTAGCGATAATGCGAGCCTCGCCTTCGGCGTGAACGCCAGCTACACGATCAACAGCACGCTTGATTACGG
>JAYTMV010000279.1:0-4208 GCA_043728175.1 Sphingomonadales bacterium | reverse complement strand
CGCGCGGAGCAAGAAGTGCATCTTGCGCAGCGCAAAATAGTGGAACTGAAAGCTCAGCCCCGGCGTCACATATTGGTTGGGGGCTTGTTCATGCGGCAGCACGATATTGAGGCCGATTGATTCAGCACCAACATCTTGCGCGCCGCGATTGGCGGCCTCCATAATCGATGGGCCACCGCCAGAACAGACCACAAAATGACGCGTGCCATCGGCGTCAGGCGGCACTTGGCTGACGGTCTGCGCGAGCGCACGCGCCTCATCATAATAATGCGATTTGGCCTCAAGGCTTTTGGCAACGTCAGGATTTTCATGGCCCGACATCACGCCGGGTGCCGGAATCCGTGCTGATCCGTACATCACAAAAGTCGAGCCGATCTTGGCCTCATCAAGCAAAAGTTCAGGCTTGAGTAATTCAAGCTGGAAGCGCACCGGGCGCAAATCCTCACGAAGCAGGAATTTTTCATCCTGAAACGCCAGCTTATACGCCGGATGTTCGGTTTGCGGGGTTGAGATGGCCTTTTTGGCTTGAGCAGCATCTTCGGCGGCGGGCGCAAATACGCGCTTTGGTAATTTTTCGTTTTTCATTGAACTTGTATTAGCGGCAAAAAGGCTTGCCGCCCAGATCGAAATGCAAATGATCGAAATGCGCCGCATTATAGTCAGGGCTGAGCACGGTTTGGAAGCGTTTGCAGGCTTCCCCGCGAATGTTGCGCAGGAATGCGCGCTCATCATCGGTGCCGTTCCAGCCCTGCCGGATCGACACCCGCCGCCCATCAGCAAGTACAAACGCGCCAATATCAACCGCATTGCCCGTGGCATGTTCTGACCGGCCCGTGCCGCGCGCACCGATAATGTTGCGGCACGAATAGCCGCCCATGCTCTCAATTTTCACAACCCGGCTGCCAAGCACATCGCGCGCGGCAGGCTGAAGCGTCTCACGCGTCCATAGCGCAAGTGCACGCGCCATAGGGCAGCGAATTGCGGCCACATTAGTGATCGGCACCCCAACGCCGAGCAATTGGACATTGCCAATCGTGCTGCATCCACCGCCAAGCGATTGATCGGCAATGGCCGTATAACGCGCGCCAAGCCGATCAAGCTCACCGACGCATTGTTTGATATTTTCATTGACCACCGCTGGTGGCTTGCGCGGTGCCGTGTCAGCAGAACGCCCCTTGGGCGGGCCGACGCAGGCGGCAAGCAGCGCGAGCAAGGCAAGGCTTGAAATGCTTCTCGACATGGCGGCAAACTTGCGCCAATCATGGTTAACAAAGTGCTAATCCCGCGCGCTATTGATCACGGGGTTAAACCGCACTATCGCATCACAATGTTGCGAACGATTCTTAACAAACGTTTGTCTATTTGGACACTGCTCGCGCTTCCGGCGCTTGTAATGCTCGTTGGCTATACGCGCGGTCAGATAAGCGCGGTGGAATTGCTCCACCCAACGGGTGAGTTTTCGGCGCGGCTGATGATCGTGGCGATGATGCTCAACCCGCTCGTCGCGCTCCTCGGGCCAAAGCCTTGGCTGAACTGGCTTGTGACGCGCAGGCGCTATTTCGGGATCGCGGCATTTGGCTATGCGCTGCTCCATCTGGTTTTCTATGTGATTGATATGGAGACGCTGGCTGACATGCTCGCCGAGTTCGGTGCGCTTGGCATTTGGACAGGGTGGCTCGCGATGCTGTTGTTCGTGCCGCTTGCGCTGACGAGCAATAATGCCGCGATGCGCGCGCTCAAGGCGGGCTGGAAAAAACTTCAGCGGCTGGTGTATCCAACGGCGATCCTTGTGCTGGTTCACTGGATTTTCGTGCATAACAATCTTGGGCCAGCGCTCATTCACTTTATTCCGCTCGCGCTGCTCATCGCGGTGCGCGCCTTTCGTTCCCCAACCCCACTCAACCAAGGAGTTTAATCATGCGTCTCTTATTATCTGCTGCCATTCTTGCCACTGCTGCGCTGGCCGCGCCAGCCTCTGCAACGGGTGTTATCAAATGCAATGCTGGGCCGCAGTCGGGCTGGAAATCGATTGATGCGCTCAAGACCAAACTCACCAAAGACGGCTGGAAAGTTCGCCTCGCTAAGCCCGATGGCGGTTGTTACGAGGTGTATGGCACCACTGAAAAAGGTGAGCGGGTTGAGGCCTATTTTCACCCTGTGACCCTCGAAAAACTCTATGTCGCGCGTCGCGGCCAAGTGCTCTTCCGCGCGAAAGGGTATTGATCAGTCATTGACTTTGCCGGGGCCGTCTTTAATGGCGGCACCGGGCCACGCGGCCCCAACGCCGCGCTGCTCTCTGCAAGGAGACGCTTACATGACTGTACCAATGCCAACGCGCAAACCTGCGCGTCCGTTTTTTTCCTCTGGCCCCTGCGCAAAGCCGCCGGGCTGGGAAGCTTCAAAATTAGCAACAGAATGCCTGGGGCGATCACATCGCTCCAAGATTGGCAAGACACGCCTTCAGCTCGCAATTGATCTAATCCGCGACGTGCTTCAGGTGCCTGATACGCACCGGATCGGGATTGTGCCGGGTTCGGACACAGGCGCCTTTGAAATGGCGATGTGGACGATGATGGGCGCACGGCCCGTCACAATGATGGCGTGGGAAAGCTTTGGCGAAGGCTGGGTCACCGACGCAGTCAAGCAATTGAAGCTTGATGCAACGGTGGTGAATGCGCCCTACGGCGAAATTCCTGACCTGAGCGCGGTTGATTTCGCGCATGATGTTGCCTTCACTTGGAATGGCACCACATCGGGCGCGCGCGTACCGAACGGTGATTGGATCGCGGGCGACCGCGAGGGGTTAACCTTCAACGACGCCACCTCGGCAGTGTTTGCCTATGACATGCCGTGGGACAAGCTCGATGTAACGACCTTCTCATGGCAAAAAGTGCTCGGCGGCGAAGGCGCGCACGGTGTGATCATCCTCGGGCCGCGCGCAGTTGAGCGGCTGGAAAGCTATACGCCGGCTTGGCCACTGCCCAAGATTTTCCGCCTCGTCTCCAAAGGCAAACTTGCCGAGGGCGTGTTCAAGGGTGAAACGATCAACACCCCCTCGATGCTCGCGGTCGAGGATGTCATCTTCGCGCTTGAATGGGCGAAAAGCGTTGGTGGGCTAGACGGCCTGATCGCGCGGTCAAACTCCAATGCCGCAGCACTTGGCAAAATCGTTGAAGAGCGTTCGTGGCTTGGCCATCTCGCAAAGGACGCGTCCACCCGTTCCACCACCTCAGTCTGTTTGACCGTCGAGGGTGCTGACGAGGCGTTCATCAAAAAATTTGCGGGCCTGCTCGAAGCACAAGATGCCGCCTATGATATCGCCGGATACCGCGATGCCCCACCGGGCCTGCGCATCTGGTGCGGCGCGACAGTTGATACAGCCGATATCGAAGCGCTTGGCCCATGGCTCGATTGGGCCTGGGCGGAACTAAAACCCTCTCCCTAAAGGGGAGAGGGACAGCTTGCGCAGCAAGCAGGCAGAGGGGTTTACACTCTCCTGCGATCCCCTCTCCCTCGCTCGTTTCACTCGCATTTCCCTCTCCCCTTCAGGGAGAGGGCAGGAGACATAAAATGACCAAACCACGCGTACTTATTTCCGACAGCATGGATCCAAACGCCGCCAAAATCTTCACTGAGCGCGGCTGCGATGTTGATGTGATCACTGGCAAGACGCCCGAAGAACTCGCCGCGATGATTGGCGATTATGACGGGCTTGCAATCCGCAGCTCAACCAAGGTGACCAAGGCCATCCTTGACGCAGCAACCAACCTCAAAGTGATTGGCCGCGCGGGCATCGGCGTTGATAATGTCGATATCCCCGCTGCGTCTGCCAAGGGCGTTGTCGTGATGAACACGCCGTTTGGCAATTCGATCACCACGGCTGAACATGCCATCGCGCTGATGTTTGCGCTCGCCCGCCAATTGCCTGAGGCTGATCTTTCAACCCAAGCCGGCAAGTGGGAAAAGAACCGCTTCATGGGGGTTGAAGTCACGGGCAAGACGCTCGGCCTGATCGGCGCTGGCAATATCGGCGCAATCGTCGCGAGCCGTGCGCTTGGTCTGCGGATGAAGGTTGTTGCCTATGATCCCTTCCTCACCCCCGAACGCGCGATTGAAATGGGCGTTGAAAAAGCTGACCTCGACACGCTGCTTGCCAAGGCCGATTTCATTACGCTGCATACGCCGCTGACCGATCAGACGCGCAATAT
>JAYTMV010000278.1:0-10980 GCA_043728175.1 Sphingomonadales bacterium | reverse complement strand
TTGATGAAATCGCGGACGCGGTCACGCCAATAGGTTTCGCGTTCGTTCAGGGTGAAATCCATGTGAGTCGTCCTCTCGAGTTTACCTTAACGTCAATGTCAGCTTTCGGGATGTATTTCTAGTCCCTATGATGGCGACCCGGCGAGTTCGCGCAAACGCGCGTCGTGCTCGGCCTTGCCAAAGGGGAAACGCATCAGCATCACCGCCATGCCAATCGTGAAGAGGAAGATCAAAGCGCCTGAAATACCAACAAGTGTCCAAAGTGTTTCGGCGGACACTTGCCCCTGCACCGCCTTTGCTGGAAAAGCCGAAAAGGTCAGTATCTGCGAGGTAAGCATGATGCTGAAGCCTGAACAAAATTTCTGAGTCAGGAAAAACCCAGCAAAAAACAAGCCTTCTTGGCGTGCACCGCTCTTTACTTGAACAGCCTCAATCACATCTGAGAGCATTGAGGGGATCAGAATGATCACCCCCGCAGCAGCCCCGGTTGCAAGCGCCAGAAAGCCGAATAATATCGCGATGTTCGGCGGCGTGGTCAGCGGTGGCATCACGCCAAGTGCCAGCAGAATATAGGGCGCACAACCAAGTGTTAGTGTGACCAGCGCACAGAGTGCCGCCGCTGCGCGCTTGCCAAAACGTTCTGCAACGATTGGTACCACAAAGAAGGCGAGCAAAACCCCCATAAATAATGTCGGCGGGTAAATGCTCAGCGCCTGTGGCGACAGCAGCCAGACATAGGTCATCAGATAATTGGTCATCGCAAAAGTGATGCCCTGATTGAGATAGGCAAACATCGTCGCCAGCATCAGGATCAAAAACGCACGGTTACCAAATGCCGAAAACATGCCGCGCAGTTCGGTCAGCATCGGCTGCTTTGGCGGCAGGCTTGTTGGGCGGTGCGCGATGCGGCCATGGGTGCCAAAGGCCGCGACAAGGATCGAAACCAGCATGACGACTGCGCCCGCAAGTGCATAATTTTCATAGCCCTCACGGTTGAGTTGCCCGATCGGCTGCGTCTCGCTTGGCACAAGGAACACCGCATAGGCACAGTAAAGCATTATGAGACCGCTCGCCCAGCCAAAAAGCGAGCGATAGCGCACGATGGCAGTGCGTTCATGATAGTCGCTGGTGAGTTCAGGAATGATCGCGGTGCTGGCAACTTCATTGCAGCTTAGTGCTGCACGCATCAGGATTGCAGTGCCGATCAGATAATAAAACAGCGCCTCGTGCGACCAATCAGGCGGATTCCAGATCAGCATCCAGGCAAGTGCTATTGGTAATGCTGAAGCGTAAATCCAAGGGTGACGCCGCCCCCAGCGCGTATTTGTCCGATCACTAAAATGGCCGATCAGCGGGTCAATGAGCGCATCTGCAAAAAGCGCGATCATTATCGCCAGCCCGACCCATGCCGAGGGCATTCCGATTACCTGATTATAATAGAAAATCAGGAAAACGCCGAACCCATTATCTTTGATCGCGATTGCGACCGCGCTTAACCCGGTTGCCAGCTTGGTTGGCAAGGGGACTTTCGTTGGCACAGGCGTCAGCATGTTTAGTTGGACTCTGCCAATGCTCTGATTGCGTCAAACAGTCCGGGAGACTCGGGATCCCAACTGTGACGTGGGCCTATCAGCAGGCCACCATCAACAAGAATATGCGTGCCAGTGATGAACGCGGCATCGTCACTCGCCAGAAATGCAACGGTGCCTGCAATATCTTCCGGCTTGCCGCCGCGCGCCACGGGCTGGGCATGATCGGACATCGATTGAATGATGCCCTTTGCCATGTCCTTCTTCTCGTCTGCTATCTCAAGTGAAGCCGTAAAAATATTGGTGTTGATAAAGCCGGGACAAATCGCGTTGACGCGAATCGCGTGCTTGGCGAGATCGCCCGCTGCAAGCTTAGTGAGATGCAGCACGCCGCCCTTTGCGACCGAATATGCTGTGGGTGCCATGCCCGTCGAAAGTGCAGCCACACTCGCGGTGTTGATGATTGATGCGCCAGCCCGGCCCTTCATGTGCGGCACGGCGTGGCGGATGCCCATCGCGACTGAACGCAACAGCAAATCCATGGTTCGATCCCAGCCCGCTGCATCAATCTCATCAATCGTTTCGTGTGCGCCACCAGCGCCCGCATTGTTGAAAACTATGTCAATCCCACCTGTTTTTTCGGCAGCAAAATCCATCAGAGCTTTGATCTCAGCGTCTGAACAGACATCGCAGTGCTTGTAATGGATTTTCCCGTTTGACGTCGCGGCCAGCTCAGCGCCCGCTTCATCATCAATATCAGCGGCGATTACGGTCGCACCTTCGGACGCCAGCCGCAGCGCAGTGGCCTTGCCAATTCCTGACGCGGCTCCGGTCACAACCGCAGTTTTCCCAGCGAATCTCATTGGCTTGCTCTCCTGAATTTGAGCGAAGCATAAGCAGATCGGGGGAGGCGTCAACGCACCTCAAACTGCCGTTACGGAAATGGGCGCTTGGTAATTGACGCTTGCGTAAAGCACCGTTGGCGACTTACTAACGCTCCAAACAAAGGAGAGTCCCGATGGCTGATCTTGAAACATTTCGAGCAGAAACCCGCGCATGGCTTGAGGCGAATTGCCCGCCCGAAATGCGCGAACCGATGCGCGATGAGGATGATGCGTGCTGGGGCGGACGCAACTTCAAGTTTAAGAACGCTGCGCAGAAGCAATGGCTCGACACGATGGCGGCCAAAGGCTGGACGGTGCCTGACTGGCCCAAAGCTTATGGCGGCGCTGGGCTGTCCCCTGCGGAAGCGAAGATCCTCAAGTCTGAAATGGCAAAGCTTGGATGCCGCAACCCGTTAATGTCATTTGGTATCTGGATGCTCGGCCCAGCGCTGCTCAAATTCGGCACTGAAGAGCAAAAGGTGCATTATTTGAACCAGATCGCACGCGGCGAAATCCGCTGGTGCCAAGGCTATTCAGAACCGGGTTCGGGCAGTGATCTTGTCTCGCTCCAAACGTTTGGCGAAGATATGGGCGATCATTGGAACGTCAACGGCCAGAAAGTTTGGACAAGCTACGCTGACAAGGCCGATTGGATTTTCTGCCTCGTCCGCACTGACAAGTCCGACAAATATAAGGGCATCAGCTTCCTGTTGTTTGATATGACGACACCCGGCGTCACCACCAAGCCGATCCTGCTGATCAGTGGCAATAGCCCGTTTTGCGAAACCTTCTTCGACAATGTCAAAGTGCCCAAAAATCAGATCGTGGGAGAGCTTAATCGTGGTTGGGATGTTGCAAAATATCTCCTTGGCCACGAACGTGAGATGATCTCGGGCGGCGGCCTTGGCGAAGGGATGGCGTCCATCGGTGCGGCGCATAAAGAGATTGCGGGAGAAGAACCCGTCTTGCGCGCTGACATGGCAATGTTTGATGTCGATACGATTGCTTTCCGTGCGCACAGCGAACGCTTCATGGATGAAATGAAGAGCGGCAAGGGCCATCCCGCCGCGCCCAACGCGATGAAATATATCGGCACTGAACTTAATAAGCGACGCCATGAACTCGTCATGGCGGCAGGCGGATCAGACGCGCTTGAGTGGGATAGCAAGCGCTCAAAAGGCGGGGCGAAGGCGCGAGGCTGGCTGCGCACCAAGGCCAACTCAATTGAAGGCGGTACGAGCGAAGTGATGCTCAATGTTGTTGCTAAACGCATCCTCGAACTGCCCGGAGCCTGATCCCATGCCACTTTACCATAGCGACGATCAGGCGATGCTTAAGGACAGCGCGGCAACGTTTATTGCCGAACATGCCCCTGTCAAACATTTGCGCGGCCTGCGTGACGCGAATGATGGCACTGGCTTTTCGCGCGATTTGTGGAAGCAGTTTGCAGACATGGGCTTCACTGGAATCTTGGTTCCTGAAAGCCACGGCGGCATGGGCATGGGGCATGTTGAGGCCGGGATTATATTGGAAGAAATTGGTCGCAATCTGACGCCTTCCCCTTTCCTCACGACGGCAGTGGCTGCGGTTGAAGCATTAAAAGCAGGTGGCGCAGGTCTGCGTGATCAGTGGCTACCAAAAATCGTCAGCGGTGATGCGATCATTGGCCTTGCGATTGATGAGGGCGCAAAGCACCGCCCTGCCGCAACTGCACTCACCGCAGAGCGTTCGGGCAATGGCTTCAAACTCTCGGGCAAGAAGCAGTTTGTCGTTCACGGCCATGTTGCCGATATGCTGATAGTCAGTGCGCGGACAGCGGGGACAGCGGGCGAAGAAAATGGTATTACGCTTTTTGCTGTGCCGCAGAATGCGGCTGGCCTGAGCGCTGACGCGCAGCGGTTGGCGGATTCCTCGCTCGCCGCGCGGGTCATGCTTGACGGCGTTCATGTTGATGCCGACGCTGTGATTGGTGAGGTTGATGCGGGATGGGGCGTGTTGACCAAGCTGCTCGATGCTGGCCGGATCGGGGCGGCAGCTGAAATGACTGGTGTTGGCGGCGCGGCGATGGATACGACTTTTGCCTATCTCAAAACCCGCAAGCAGTTTGGCCAGCTCATCGGCGAATTCCAAGCGCTTCAACACCGTGCTGCGCATCTTTACGGTGAAATGGAGACCGCGCGTTCGGTGGTCTACAAAGCCCAGCAATTGCTCGATGATGGTGATCCGCGCGCTGAAATGTTTGTCGCGGTGGCCAAAGCCAAGGCTGGCAATGCCTGCAACCTTGCGGTGCGCGAAGGCGTGCAGATGCACGGCGGCATTGGGATGACCGACGAGTATGATATTGGGCTCTATATGAAGCGCGACCGCGCACTGAACGAGTTTTTTGGCGACGCGCGCTTTCATGCTGACCGTGTTGCAACGATGAACGGATACTGATTCCCACCCCTTCTGGGGAGGGGAATCCAACAAAGGATCAACTAATGGATACTTCAAAACTTTTCTCACTTGAAGGACGCGTTGCCCTCATCACTGGTGGATCGCGCGGGATTGGCAAGATGATCGCCAAGGGGTTCATCGCCCAAGGCGCGAAAGTCTATATATCGTCACGCAAAGCCCCTGCTTGCGAAGAAACCGCCGCTGAACTTGGCCCCAACTGCATTGCAATCCCGATGGATGTTTCAACGGTTGCTGGTTGCAAGGCGCTCGCCGAAGCCTTTGCAGCGCTTGAGCCAAAGCTCGATATTCTCGTCAACAATGCTGGTGCCGCTTGGGGCGCAGAATTTGAGGATTTCCCCGAAATCGGGTGGGACAAGGTGATGGATTTGAACGTCAAATCGCCCTTTTTCCTCACGCAGGCATTTTATGGAGCGCTCAAATCGGGCGCAACGATGGCGCAGCCGTCGAAGGTCATCAACATTACCTCGATTGACGGCATCCGCCTCAATCCGTGGGAGACCTACAGCTATCACGCGTCAAAATCGTCGCTGATTTATCTCACGCGGCGGATGGCGGCGCGGCTTATCCGTGATCAGATCAACGTCACCTCGATTGCGCCGGGTGCGTTCGCCTCGGAAATGAACAAGGTTGCGCGTGATCACGGCGACGCGGTGGCCAAGCGCATCCCGAACCAGCGCATCGGTGTCGATGAAGACATGGCGGGTGCCGCGATTTTCCTCGCCAGCAATGCGGGCAACTACGTCGTCGGTGATACAATCACGGTCGATGGCGGCGTGGCACATGCCAATCTTTCGGGCGGAAGCATCGACGAATAAGCAAAGCCTAGCCCGCTACTCGCGGTAAAAGATCAACGACACATTATTGGCTGGCATTGCGAGGCGTTTCCGCAACGCCAGCCCGTGCCGTGCGGCTACACCGGCAACATCGTCAACATGGCGCAGCCCCCATTCGGGATCGCGCGCCCTTAGCGAGGCATCAAATTCAGCATTGCTCGGTGCAAGCGGAATATCGTCTTCCTCAAACGGGCCATAGAGATAAAGCGGCGCGCCGGGGGCGAGCAAACGGCCAGCGCCCGACATCAGGCCAATAGTTGCTTCCCACGGCGCGATGTGGATCATGTTGATGCAGAGGATCGCGTCCGCGCCCGCGACCGGCCAGTCTGGCGAGATCACATCAAGCATCACGGGCGGCGCGACATTGGGTAACGCGGCCTCGGCTGACCATGCTGCGATTGAGGCAAGGGCTGCGGGTTCAGGATCGCTTGGTTGCCAGTGTAGATGCGGCAAGCTTCGCGCAAAATGGACGATATGCTCGCCGGAGCCGCTGGCGATTTCGAGGACATTTCCCGCGTCAGGCAGCATTGCCCGCACCACAGCAAGAATCGCATCGCGGTTCCGCGCAGCAGCGGGTGCGACTTTCTTTGCCTCAACCCCTGCCTCAGTGGCGATCCAAGGCGTTGAATCGCCAGCCACGCAGCTATTCCGCCGCAACCGCCAGATCAGGCTCTTTCCAGACGAGCACAGGCTTGCGCGCGGCGAGTGTTTCATCAAGCCGACGACGCGGCGCAAAATGCGGGGCTGATTTCAGGCTTGCATCGCCCGCGCGTGCGCGATCTGCAACTGACCTTAGTGCAGTAATGAATTGATCAAGTGCTGCTTTGCTTTCAGTCTCGGTCGGCTCAACGAGCATCGCCCCGTGGACGACGAGCGGAAAATAGACCGTCATCGGGTGGAAACCTTCGTCGATCAGCCCCTTGGCAATGTCGAGCGTTGAGAAGCCCTCGGCCATACCATTATCTGAGAACAGCGCCTCATGCATACATGGCCCGCTCGCTGCAAACGGCGCTTCAAGACTGTTTTCAAGGCTGCGCAGCACATAGTTGGCGTTGAGCACTGCATCCTCGGCCACTTGACGCAGACCGTCCGCACCGTGGCTCATGATGTAGGTCAGCGCGCGGCTGAACATCCCCATCTGGCCGTGGAACGCCACCATCCGCCCAAAGGTGGAGGCGTGGTGATCGCCAGCGGTTTCTTCCTCAACAAGGATGAAATGATCACCAGATTTATCGACAAAGGGCAACGGCGCAAACGGCGCAAGCGCGGCTGAAAACACCACGGGCCCTGAACCCGGCCCGCCGCCACCATGCGGAGTTGAAAAGGTTTTGTGCAAGTTGATGTGCATCGCATCGACACCCAAATCGCCGGGACGGATGCGGCCAACAATGGCGTTGAAATTCGCGCCGTCACAGTAAACGAATGCACCTGCTGCGTGAACCGCCTCTGAAATCGCGCGCAGATCACGCTCAAAAAGACCGCAGGTATTGGGATTGGTGATCATTACGGCGGCTACATCGGGGCCAAGCCGCGCCTTGAGCGCTTCAAAATCAACCCGGCCTTCGGGCGTTGCTGGAATATCCTCAACGCGGTAGCCAGCGAAGGCGGCGGTTGCGGGATTGGTGCCGTGCGCGCTTTCGGGGCAGAGAACGACTGAGCGCGCGTCGCCGCGCGCCTCAAGCGCCGCGCGGATCGCGAGGATGCCGCACAGTTCACCGTGCGCGCCTGCCTTGGGCGACATTGCGACAGCAGGCATTCCAGTCAGCGTCTTGAGCCAATGCGCAAGCTGATCAATCAACTCAAGCGCGCCCTGCACAGTTTCCACAGGCTGGAGCGGATGCACATCAGCAAATCCGGGGAGCCGCGCCATTTTTTCATTAAGACGCGGATTATGCTTCATCGTGCACGAGCCGAGTGGGAAGAAACCGAGATCAATCCCGTAATTCTGGCGGCTGAGCCGGGTATAGTGGCGCACCGTTTCAGGTTCTGACAGACCGGGCAGGCCAATCGCGCGGCCACGCTCAAGCCCACCGAGGCGTGACGCAACTTTTGGTGCGTCAGCCAGATCAACCCCGGTTGTTTCACCGTCGCCAATTTCAAAGATCAGTGCCTCTTCAAGCATGAGTGCGCGGTTGCCCGTTGTTGTTGCGGCACTGGTTGCCACGCCACCCATTTCGGGGCGCCATCCGCTTTGATTGACCGCGCTCATGCCAGCAACTCCTCAAGCTTGGCCGCCAAGGCTTCAATATCCTCAAGCGTAGTGGTTTCGGTAACGGCAACGACGAGGCCGTTTTCAAGGTTGTGCGCCTCAGGATAGAGTCGTCCCAGAGAGACGCCGCCAAGGATGCCGTGGTGCGATAATTCTCTCACAATCGGGCGCGCGGGCTTGGCAAGCTTCAAAGTGAATTCGTTGAAGAAACTGCTGTTGATCAAGGTAACCCCCGGCACCTTCGCCAGCCGTTCAGCCGCTTGAACCGCAAGCCCGTGGTTGAGCGCGGCCAAATCACGCAACCCGCGTTCGCCAAGCAAGGTCATGTGGACGCTGAACGCAAGCGCACACAGCCCCGAATTGGTGCAGATGTTCGATGTCGCTTTCTCACGCCGGATATGCTGTTCGCGCGTTGAAAGCGTCAGGACGAAGCCGCGCTTGCCTTCGGCGTCAACAGTTTCGCCGCACAGCCGTCCTGGCATTTGCCGAACGAACTTTTCCTTGCACGCGAACAGCCCAACATACGGCCCGCCAAATTGCAGGCCAACGCCGAGCGATTGCCCTTCGCCGACAACGATATCGGCCCCCATTTCGCCGGGCGCGCGGATCGCGCCAAGCGCAACGGGTTCAGTCACCACTGCAATCAGCAGCGCGCCGTGCGCGTGCGCTTTGGCCGCGATTGCCGATAGGTCTGCGATCCGACCAAGAATATCGGGATATTGCACGACAACGCAGCTTGTTTCCCCGTCGATACTCGCGATCAGGCGCTCCAAATCGGTTTCTGCGCTCAGCATTGGCAGTGCCGTGTCAAGCGCATCACCGGTAAACTTCGCCATTGTCTGCGCGACGCTAACATAGTGGGGGTGAAGCCCGGATGACAGGATCGCCTTGCTGCGTTTGGTCACGCGGCGCGCCATCACGATCGCCTCCCAGCACGCGGTTGAGCCATCATACATGCTGGCGTTTGCAACATCGCAGCCGAACAGTCGCGCGACCTGCGTTTGAAATTCAAACAACATTTGCAGTGTGCCCTGAGCGATCTCGGGCTGATAGGGGGTGTAAGCGGTCAAAAACTCGCCGCGTTGGATGATATGATCAACGCTTGCGGGCACATGATGCTTATACGCGCCGCACCCAAGGAAAAACGGCCCCGCACCCGCAACCATATTTTTGGATGCCAGCGCTGACATATGCCGCTCAACCGCCATTTCGCTCGCATGATAGGGCAGGCCAGTGATGGGGCCATCAAGCTGTGCTTCGGCAGGTACATCAACGAACAGATCGTCAATGCTGTTCGCGCCAATCACGCTCAGCATCGCGCTGCGGTCAGTCTGGGTCAGGGGTAGGTAACGCATTATTTTCCTCTCAAAGCCCAGCCACAAAGGCCGTGTACGCGGCTTCATTCATCAGGCCGTCAAGCTCACCGGCATCAGCAAGCGTCAGTTTGAAAAACCAGCCAGCACCTTCGGGGTCGCTATTCACAAGGGCGGGATCATCGCCAAGCGCGTCATTGCCTTCAGTTACAATTCCACTGACGGGCGCATATACATCCGACGCAGCCTTGACTGACTCAACTACCGCAGCATCGCCGCCCTTTTTGAGCGCCGCGCCAACCGCTGGTACTTCGGCAAAAACAATGTCGCCTAGCTGTTCCTGCGCATAGGCCGTGATGCCTACCGTTGCGCTATCGCCGTCAACATCGATCCATTCATGATCTTCGGTAAAATAACGGCTCATGCGGGTTTTCCTTTCCGGTGATAGCGATTGGGGATGAAGGGCATTGATGACACAGTCGCGGCAATCCGCTTGCCACGGACTTCGATTTCAACGGGCGTGCCGGACGCAGTAAAATCACGCGTGACATAGCCCATTGCGATGGGCACACCGAGCGAGGGTGCAAAACCACCTGAGGTCAGCACGCCGATTTGGGTGTTGCCGTCAAAGATGAGTGCGCCTTCACGCGCGGGCATTTTGCCCTCGATTTTGAGGCCAACGCGTTTTTTTGCGGGGCCATTTGCAAGTGCGCCAAGAATGCGCTCAGCGCCAGCAAATCCGCCTTGCTCACGGCGGCGCTTGTTGATCGCAAAGGTCAAATCGCCCTCAACGGGGTCAATCGCAGGATCAAGATCATGGCCATATAGCGGAAGGCCCGCCTCAAGCCGCAGCGAATCGCGCGCACCGAGCCCGATGGGCTTCACCTCAGCCTGATCGCACAAAGCAGTTGCGAAGGCTTCCACCACTTCCACCGGAACCGAAATCTCAAAGCCATCTTCGCCCGTATAGCCCGAACGGCTGATCCACAGCGGGGTATGCCCCCACAGGAATGACCCAGCCTCCATAAAATAAAGCGCGTCAACACCGGGAACGATGCGCTTCAACGCGTCAACCGCCTTTGGCCCTTGCAATGCAAGCAGAGCGCGGTCTTCCATATGGTTGAGCGTGATATCATCGGGCAGGTTTTCACGGAGATAGCCGATGTCCTCCCACTTCACCGCGCCGTTGACGACGATGTAAATCCCCATCGGTGTGGATGTGATCATGAGATCATCAAGAATGCCGCCATCTTCGCCGAGCAGCAGCGAATAGCGCATCCGTCCTTCGCCAAGTGCCGCTATTTCGCCGGGGACGAGCGCCTCAAGCGCTGCCGCTGCGCCTTCACCTGACAGCATCAGTTGCCCCATGTGCGATACATCAAACAGCCCAGCGCTCTCGCGCGTCCAAAGATGTTCGGCGATAATGCCCTCATATTGGATCGGCATATGATAGCCGGCAAATTCGACCATGCGCGCACCGCGCGCGCGGTGCCAAGCATCAAGCGGCAACGTTTCAACTTCGGTAATTTCGGCTTCGTCGCTCATCATTTTTCCCGGCGCAAGAGTCAGGGGTACAGACGTGTTGCCGGCACCACTGCCCCCTCTGTCACGGGAACCTGAGAGCTTTCACTGGAACGAACCCAGCTTACCCCTTCGGTGGCATCCGCTTTCGCAGATGCGCTTTCCAGAGTGTCGCAAAAGCCGTAGCGGTCCTTTTGCCTGAGAGATTCCGGGGCGGTTGCTCCTTCGGCGGTT
>JAYTMV010000277.1:0-7618 GCA_043728175.1 Sphingomonadales bacterium | reverse complement strand
CCGTGCGTTTCCAACGGAACCGGCGCGGCGGGCCATCGGGCACTTGCGCCATAACTTCGATCTGCTGTGGGGGATCGAATAAATACAGCGGACGCAGTGGCGGTTCGCCGTCTTCTGGCTGTGGCCAAGACGCAAGTGGGAGTAGGCTTTGTAAAACCGGAGAGGAGATAGACGCCTGTTCAGGGATATGACTGTTGCCCGCCGATAAGCGCCGCACACGGTTACGCCCAAGCCGCACGCCCAACCGGTCAAGCAGTGCCGCAATCTCAGTATCAAGGGCACTACTGCCCTCAAGCTGCAATTGTTTGGCAGCGAGCGGCTCAACTACAGGCACAGCAAGCCGGATCAGATCATAACCAAAGCCGGGGTCAAGCGGATCAGACAGGCTATCGATCCGTTCGCGGAACAATCGGTTGAGAAGCCCGCTGTCGCGCGTTGGCTGGCCCGTTTCAATCGCTAGGCGCGCGACATGTCCGTCGCTGCGGAACAGGCTCGCTTCAAACCGCCGCCCACCCTGCCCACGTTCTGAAAGCAGGCGTTCCGCATCCTGTGCTAACCCATCAAGTGCGCCCAGCATATCATTGCTACGCGCTACTGGTTCAGCAAAGCGCATTTCAACCACAAGATCGGGCGGCACTCGGCGGGGCGTGATGCGCACATCGGTCTCGCCCAAAAGCCTTGAAAGCAGTGCGGGCGCATCTTCTCCAAAGCGCGCAGCAAGCGGGGCACGCGGGCGGTCTGCCAGAGCGCCAATGGTGTGAAGCCCAGCGCGGCGCAGCGCGATATGTGCATCCTCTGACAGACGCAGAGCGCTCACCGGCAAAGCGCACACATCCGCTATACCGTGTTGTGAAAGCGCCACAGCAGCGTCGGGCGTGGAGGCACAGGCTGCGCGCGATGTCAGGCCTTGGCGGGTAAGACGTTCGCTTAGGTCAGCGACCAACCCCGTTTCGCCCTCTGCAAATAAATGGGCACAGCCTGTGATATCAAGGATCAACCCCGAGGGCGGATCAAGCGCGACCATCGGCGTATAGCGATCACAACCTTCGGCCAGCCACTCAAGCAGGGCTGCGTCATCCTTCAGATCGTGCGCGATGACGACCAGTTCAGGTACGCGCGCGCGCATATCGGCGAGCGTCATGCTAGGGGCAAGACCAAGCGTTAATGCGCGTGCGTCAACCGCGACGATTTGCACTGCACCGCGCTTTTTCTCGGTCAGTACAAAGGGCGTATCAGGCGGCTTTGGCTTGTTCCTCTCTGAAGGAAGCAGCGGTAGGAACACCGCCAGATAACGTCTGGTCTCTAGCGCTTTGTTCGACACAGATTTGTTGTTCACGATCCCACTCCAAACGTGCGTTAAATCCGGCGATGCCTGCGCGGTGTCTCATCAAAGTCACATCAAACGCTGGCGCTCCCGGCGCATTGCCTTCAAGCGGCACCGAAGGAGCAGGGGCAACCTGCCACCGGGTCTGTGCTGCACTCGGGCTTGGTTCCGCCCCTACCCGCAGGAGTAAAGTCAGCACCCCTGATGCGCTCGCCGCCAAAGCAAGTCTGCGCGAAGCCGTCAGATCAAGCGCGCGTGCCTTGCTGTAAGGTTCAATTACCACCGCACCTAGCCCGCCACATTTTACACTATCCGCCCCTGCGCGCAGAGTCGCCAGTTCATCAGGCGCATGGACGAACATAAAACGGTCAGGATCAGCTCCCAATTCGATCAAGCCTGGTCCGTAAAGCGTGCCAGAGCGTCGCTGTACCCTGTCTTCACGTATCCAGAGGATCGGTTTGGAAGCAACCCCACCACGAAGCGCAAGAATCAAAGCAAAGGCAGCCGCCGCACTCGCATCCGTCTCATCAGCAAACACCTCATGAAGGACACCGCGCGCAAGCCCGCCACGCAAACGCTGATCAACATTGCCGACCCCAAGCGTAAACAGCCCCCTCGCCTTATCAATGGGCGCTGGTTCAAACTGGGCAATGCGCTGCCGCAGAGCAGAAAGGCTGTGTTGGGATCGACTCATTTTGTTCCTAATATGTTCTGTATATCAATGGAATGGGGCGGTGAGTCAAGCGAGATATGTGGAATATTGAAATCTTGGCGAGCATGTTCCAAATATCAAAATGTCTGTCCGCATCCTCAAGTGTAGCGATCTTGATCAAACTTCAGCAAACTCAGTTTCAAGGCAGGCTGTTTCCACCAACCTTGGCCATTCTGCCAATGCCCGCTTACGAAGCGCAAACAACTAAGATTTGTTGTAAACGCGACATATCTGGGACGCGATAGAACTGACCTAATGATTAAGAATACGATCCGCAACCGCAATTTCGATTTCCAAAAACGTCACATACTTGGGTACTGAAGATCGTCGGTAGATCTTGAACGGTTCAATGAAGCATCGGCACGGCATCAATATTCATCCCAAAATCATTCATCTCTCGGTTTTTGATGATTTCAGTATCTAACCGGCGCTTTGCATTAGTGAGCTTTGAAACAGATGTATCGCCAGTCATGCTGAATACGAAAAGACTCTCGGGCAATCACTTACTATCAGCAATCGCCATCTTAATAATTGCTTGTGCCTGTTTAGAAAGGGGGACGCGCAGTACATTAGGCTCCACAAATGCAGAAGGCAGCTTGATATTCGACACATACAAATTTGAACAAATTAATTGTGGCTCAATGATTAAAGAATGAAAATCTGGCATTTTATTAGACGCAGATGATCAATATTGAACAGATTTGAACAGCTCTGGAAAACTTAAGAATAGCTAGAAAACTGACTCTTAAACAGCGGGCTCTTGGTTCGGGTTCAAGTGTGTCCACCATTTTTCAAATGGCTTCTGTGAGTTTGAGCGATTGACGCGCTCTTTTGAGGCGCGTGACGATTGCAATTTAGAGGTCAGGCGGGACGCTAGACCTCTAACTTGCCATTCCCTAAAACTTAAAACTTGCCCGCGCACCGTATTGGCGGGGTGGCGCAAAGCTAGCCTGAAGTGCCGGGCCACCACCGAAGACGAAGCGCGTTGCAGTTGCCTTATCCGTGACGTTGGTGACAAATCCTTGAAGTTCAACACTATCGTTGATCTGCCACGTCAGCCGCAAATCAATTTTCTCAAACGCCTTTTGCGTATCAAGCGCCGAATTGAACGGTTGCCCAAAGAATTTTCCTGAGAAAGTCACAATGGCATAGGGGATAAGCTTGCCTGCACTCCCAAGGTCAATGTCATAAGAGGCATAGACTGACCCCGAATATTCAGGCGAATAGGGAATGCTCTTGCCTGAAAGATCGCAACCAAAAGCAATCGGCGGCTGACCAACGCCGCCCGTGCCAGGGATCAGGCTACAATTGAAACCAGGCGCGAATACACGGCGCTGACCTGCTGCCGCAATCTGGATTCCGTTGACGAGCGTTGGCGCTATCTGGGTTGCATCATTCACAAGGATTGACGTGCCAAAGGCAAGCGGCACCTGATCATATTCAGTATATTTGGCGTTCAAGTAAGAGAAGCTGCTGCCCAGCGTAAGCGCAGGCACTGGCTTCCAAATCGCCTCAAGCTCAGCCCCGTAGGAGCGCGCCTTACCACTGTTTTCAATGATCGAAAGCGTTGTTGCACCAACCGGAATCTGCCGCTGCTCCTGAAGTCCGGTATATTTGTTGTAAAAAGCGGCAACGTTGATCTGAATCGTGTCATCGGCAAAACGGTTCTTTGACCCGAGTTCGAATGCCAGCACCTTTTCGGGGCGGAAGGTTGGTTGCAGGGCTGCTTGGTTTTGCCCTGAGTTAAATCCGCCTGAGCGGAAGCCAGTAGAAACCGATGTGTAGAGCAAGCTATCATCGCTTAGCTGATAATCCGCGCCAACGCGCCATGTTGCGCGCCGGAATTTGGCCGTGTCATAAGTTGCCCCGGTTAAAACCGTCGTATTGGCGGCAAGACAGCGGAACCCGCTACGCGGTGGCGGGAAGGTTGTGAAGGTGCAGTTTGTTGCAGCACCCTCGCTGCCGAAAGCAGACGCCGGGATCGGCCCGGTGCGCAGCGTGATGGCCGTGCCAAGCGGCACGTTGGTTGCACTTAAAGGCAAGATGGCATTAGCATTGGCAAAGCGGAAATCTTTGGTATCCTGCGTATAGCGCAGACCCGCCGTCAGTTTAAGCTTTTCGGCGATTTGATAGCTTGCCTGAGCATAAGCAGCAACAGACTCAGTTTCTGGGCGCTGCTGATCATAAAAGCCACCGCCATTTTGGGGCAGGATCAGGTTCGGCGTCACGCTGCGGATGATGCGCGGGGTCTGCTGATTGATGAAAATGCCCGTCAGCTTGTCCTTGAAATAATAGCCGCCGAGAACATAAGTAAACGGCCCCTTGCCATTCGAAAGAAGCTGAACCTCCTGGCTGAAGGTTTTCACCGCTGTAAGCTGATAATCAACGCCAATTTGGCTTGCCGAAAAATCAGTGTCGGACGTGCGAATCGCCTTGAAATCGGTGTAACCCGTAATCGATTTGATTGTCACCGGGCCAAGATCATAAGCGATGTTTGACGCAAAACCGTAATTCTTGAGATCAAGCACCGTCGGCTGATCAGTATCAATGCGGTAAGGATTGCCTTGCGCAAAAATCGGAATGCCATTGTCAGTGGTGAAGGGCGGATCAATCACGCCGTCACGGTTGCCCGCGCGGTTGTTGATGAACACCTGCGTTGCGTTGAACAGCGGCTGATTTGATGGGATATCGAAATAGGTGCCCACCAGCTTATAACCAAAGGCCGAACCACCAGCGCCGCCCTGTTGCGAATAGTCAAACTTTAGATTGACCGTCAGTCGGTCGTTTGGCTCAAACAGCAACGATGAACGGAGATAGCGTGATTTGTCATCAAACAAATTATTGCCAAGCGGATTGACGTTTTTGACAAAGCCATTTGACTCCTCAAGCGCGCCAGCAAAGCGCACTGCGAGTGTGTCACTGAGCGGCACATTGATGTAGCCCTCAGAGCGGAAACGCCCAAAGCGCCCAACGGTAAGATCAAGCCCAGCCGCATACCCTTTCAGCGACGGTGCATTGGTTGAAATCGCAATGTTGCCGCCGAATGTGTTACGCCCATAAAGTGTGCCCTGCGGCCCGCGTTGAATTTCAACGCGCTGAATATCAACAAAGCTCAGCGTCGCCTGTGTCGAGCGCGATTGATAAATACCGTCAATGAAAAAACCAATGGTGGTGTCACCGTTCACGCCGACATTTTCCGTGCGGACACCGCGAATGGCGGGGCGCGCATCAGCACCCGAACGCCCGAACGTAAAGCCGGGTACAATGCCCTCAAGACGTGAAATGTCATTCGCACCCTGCGCTTTGAGTTGTTCTTCAGAGAAAGCCGAAATTGAAATCGGCACATTCTGATTATTTTCCTCGCGTCGCTGCGCAGTGACAACAATGTCTGCAATACCGCTATCAGCCTCTTCGGCTGGAGCCTCTTGCGCGAAAGCGGGCGTTGTCAGCAGTATGGCCAATAGTGGCGCAGCCGAGCCTAAAAGGCGCAATTTTGTGATTTTCATGACCTATGGCCTCCCCATTATTTGCTATGATTCACATCACACTCTTTAGCTTGGACTGCAAAAAGACTGCGAATGCAAGGGTAAATTGACTTCGAATGCAACATGCTACGCGCCGTGACATATCAGTCACATAAATCGTTATTGTGCCGTCCAGCCGCCATCGATGAGTAGGCTTGTGCCCGTCACCATATTCGCAGCGGGCGAAGCCAAATAAACACAGGCAGCGGCAACATCGTCTGGCTGACCAATTCTCCCCAGCGGGATCATCTTTTTAACGAATGCGCTGAATTGCGGATCATCAAGCATTGGCTTGGTCAGCGGCGTTTCGATGAATGTCGGCGCGACTGAATTGACGCGAATATTATGCGGCGCAAGCTCAACCGCCATCGCCTTGGTCAAACCTTCAAGCGCATGTTTGGTCATGCAATACACCGTCCGCCCCGGTGATCCGACATGACCCATCTGGCTCGTGATATTGATGATCACGCCCCCGTTACCAGCGTTCAGCATTGACCGAACAGCCCCTTGTGCAGCCAGATAGGCCGCGCGGACGTTAAGGTTTAGCATCCGGTCAAGCACATCAATCGGCACGTCAGCCATTGGCATTGGGCTGTTCGTGCCCGCATTATTGATGAGGATATCAACCTTACGCGCGGCAAGCGCTTCACCAAAAGCAGGGTCATTCACATCCTGCTGCCATGTCATGATGTTCGGATATTCCGCCTTCAACTGCGCAAGCCCCACCGCATCACGCGCGACCGCAGTCACCTCTGCCCCAGCGCACGCAAGCGCAACGGCAATCGCGCGGCCAAGCCCTTTGCTTCCGCCCGTCACAATCGCAGCCTTGCCGTCCAACCCTTGTGCCCAAACCGGAAGTGCCACTGTCATCGCTGTACCCTCTTTGCATTCGAAGTCATTTGGATTAGCGTAGGGGTAATCACACACGAATCCAAGCATCAGGAGCAGATCATGGCGCGCTATCTCAAAACCGGCATCACTGAAGATGCAGCGGCCGAGGCCGATACCAGTGCGCGCGCCGTCGTCGAGGAAATTATTGCCGACGTCAAAAAACGCGGTGATGACGCTGTGCGCGATTGGTCAAAGAAATTTGACAATTGGGCTCCAGACGATTTTCGCCTTTCAGAGGCGCAAATCCGTGCGGCATATGATGCGCTTACTCCGCAGACGATTGAGGATGTCCACTTTGCACAGGCGCAGGTGCGCAACTTTGCGCAAATCCAGCGCGATGCACTAAAAGATGTTGAGGTAGAGACTTTGCCCGGCGTCATCCTTGGCCATAAAAACCTGCCAGTGAATAGCGTTGGCTGCTACGTACCAGGTGGTAAATATCCGCTGGTCGCATCAGCCCATATGAGCGTAGTGACCGCCAAGGTGGCTGGGGTTCAGCGCATTGTTTCTGTCGCGCCGCCGTTTGAGGGGCGGCCTAACCCTGCGATTGTCGTGGCAATGCACATGGCGGGGGCAGATGAAATCCTTTGCTTAGGCGGCGTCCAAGCCGTTGCTGCGATGGCGCTTGGCACACAAAGCATCAAAGCCGTGGATATGATCGTTGGCCCCGGCAACGCCTATGTGGCAGAAGCAAAACGGCAGTTGTTTGGGCGGATCGGGATTGATTTATTGGCTGGGCCAACCGAAACGCTTATCATCGCTGATGAGAGTGTTGACGGTGAACTGTGCGCTGCCGATTTGCTTGGTCAGGCCGAACATGGCCCAAATTCACCCGCGATTTTGCTGACGAACTCAGAAAAGCTCGCACGCGATACCATGGCCGAGGTTGAGCGGCAGCTTACCATCCTGCCGACCGCACCAATCGCTGCCAAGGCATGGGCAGATTACGGGCAAGTCATTGTCGCGGATAGCTATGAGGAGATGGTGCAGATTGCTGACGAGATCGCGTCTGAGCATGTTCAGGTGATGACCCAGGACCCCGACTATTTCCTGCGAAATATGACCAACTACGGCGCGCTGTTTCTCGGCGCGCGCACCAACGTGTCTTACGGTGATAAAGTGATCGGCACCAACCACACGCTGCCCACGCGAAAAAATGCGCGCTTT
>JAYTMV010000276.1:0-9321 GCA_043728175.1 Sphingomonadales bacterium | reverse complement strand
GCGACCGTTGAGCGCTTCGCCGCGAGTGCTGACGTGCCGACGCGCCACAAGACGCGCAAACAGCCCGGTGGTTTCAACCGCGAACGCTGGTGCGAAATGGCCGCGCTTGGCCTGATCGGCATTGCAGGCAGCGAAGCAGACGGCGGGCTTGCTGGATCGCTAATTGACTGCGCCATCGTTGCGCAGGCGCTTGGGAAAGCGCAGGCGGTTGAGCCTTGGCTTGAATGCGGTTTTTTGGGTGTGCGGTTGCTGGCAGGAACGGCTTATGCTGCCGATGTAATTTCGGGCGAAGCAGTCGCCGCATTTGCTTTTGCCGAACCGGGCCGGCGGTTCGCGCTTGATGCGGTATCGATGCAGGCTCGCGCGGTGGGCGATGGGTTGATCCTATCGGGCGAAAAACATTTTGTGTTAAGTGGTGCTGTCGCTGATCTTTTCATTGTGACCGCAAGACTTGGCGATGTGACCGCATTATTCGTCGTGCCTCGCGATGCAAAGGGCGTTGATGCAAAGCCCTATCCAGTGGCGGACGGCAGCTTCGCCACTGTCCTTACACTGCGCGATGTTCGCGTTGATGCGCCGCTATCCGTTGGGCTGACACAAGCTGTAAATGACGTGCGTGTCATGGCCTCGGCTGAGATGGTCGGTATTGCTCAGCGGCTGTTTGATGACACGCTTGATTATGTCAAAACGCGCGAACAATTTGGCCAGCCGATTGGTCGATTTCAGGTGATCCAGCACCGCATGGTTGATGGCTATGCCAAAGTCGAGCAGATGCAATCAGCGCTTTATCGACATTTGCTAAAAAATGGCGATGCCCAAGGCCTCAAAGCCTTCATCGGCGAGTCAGCGCTTTGGGTCGCGCATCAGGCGGTGCAGCTTCACGGCGGCATGGGGATGAGCGATGAGCTTGGCATTGGCCACGGCCTCAAGCGGATCATGCTGCTGTCAAAGCTGTTCGGCGACCCCGCGTCAGACCTTGCCGCGTTTGCTAAGGCGGCTTGATATGAATGCGCTCAAACCTATTGCCGAAGGCCTATGGAGCAACGACGCGCAACCGCGTTTGATCGGCGCGCGGCGCAAAAGTGATGGCGAGATTATCTTCCCAATGCCGCACGGCGATGCGGCAAGTGATTATGACGCGGTAGAGTTATCACCAACCGGCACGCTCTGGTCTTGGACGATCCAGAGTTTCCGACCGAAATCGCCGCCCTATATCGGCCCCGAAGACTTCCTGCCGTTCGCGATCGGCTATGTCGAACTAACCGAGCAAGTGATTGTCGAAACGCGTCTAACGCAGACGCATGGCCTTAAAATCGGAATGCCGATGGAATTGGTGATAGAGCCATTTGATGGGAACCTCCTTACTTACGCATTCAGACCATTGGAGGCGACATGACGGACGTTTGCATCATCGGCATAGGCATCCACCCCTTTGGCCGAACCGAAGGTCGTTCGGGTCGCGATCAAGGCGTGTTTGCAGTACGGCAAGCGCTCGCCGATACAGGGCTTGAATGGCGCGACATAGAATTTGCCTATGGCGGCTCGGCCGCATCGGGCAATGCCGATTTGATGGTCAATGAACTTGGCCTGACAGGCGTTCCGATCATCAACGTTTCCAACGGCTGCGCGACGGGCGGCTCTGCGCTCGCCTCGGCCTATTCGGGCATCGCGAGCGGCGAATTCGATATCGGCATGGCGGTTGGTTTCGATAAACACCCACGCGGCGCATTCAATGCCTTGCCCGCTGATTACGGCCTGCCCAATTGGTACGGCGAAACGGGGATGATGATCACGACGCAATTTTTTGCGACAAAGATTCAGCGTTATATGGCGCTGCACGGCATTAGCCCTACCACGCTTGGCCGCGTCGCTGAAAAAGCCTTTGAAAATGGCACACTCTGCGATCATGCGTGGCGGCGCTCGCCGGTTGATCTGGGCACGATCATGGCGGCACCAATGGTCAATGATCCGCTCAACAAATATATGTTCTGTTCGCCCGCCGAAGGCGCGGTGGCGCTGATTTTGGCGAGCGAAAAGAAGGTGCGCGAACTGGGCCGCACGCCGATCCGGCTCAAGACAGCGGTAATGCGTACACGCCCGCCGGGATCATTTGAGGTGTTTGCACCGTCAATCCGGATTGGGCGCGGCGGATCGCCTACAGGGCTTGCGTCAAAAGCCGCGTTTGAAAAGGCCGGGATTGGCCCCGAGGATATCGATATTGCGCAGTTGCAGGACACTGAGTCCGGCGCTGAAATCATGCACATGGCCGAAAACGGCTTTTGCAAGGATGGTGATCAGGAGGCTTGGCTCGCCGAAGGGCGGACTCGGATCAACGGTAAGCTGCCAGTGAATACCGACGGTGGTTGTCTTGCTTGCGGCGAGCCCATTGGCGCATCAGGCTTGCGGCAGGTGTATGAAAATGTCGTTCAACTGCGCGGTGAAGGTGGTGCGCGGCAAGTGCCGGGTAATCCCAAGACGGCTTACACGCATGTTTACGGCGCACCCGGCGTTTCGGCTGTCACGATTATGGAGCGATGATGATGCAGGGGAAGGTGGCGTTGATTTCAGGGGGAGCCGAAGGCATTGGTGCTGCGGTGGCGCGCAAATTTTTGAGTGCTGGCGGGGCGGTAATGCTCGGCGATGTGCAGGCGGACAAAGCGGCGTCGCTTGCGGCTGAACTTGGCGCTCAGGCCGCCAGCGTGTCACTTGACGTGCGCGATTTGGCGCAGTGGGAAAATGCGGTTGCCCAGACGCAAACGCGCTTTGGCAAGCTCACGCATTTGTTTAATATTGCGGGGATTTCTGAACCGGGAACGACGCAAGATGTCGCGCTTGACAGTTGGGATCGCACGCTTGCGATCAACTTGAACGGCACGATGTATGGTTGTCGCGCCGCAATCCCAGCGATGGTTGCAAGCGGCGAAAGCTGCGCCATCGTCAACACCGGATCAATGCTCGCACTGCGCCCCGGCGCGATGTTTGTGTCTTACTGCGCATCAAAGGCGGCGGTTACTGCACTCACCAAATGCGTGGCGCTTGATTGCGCGGCGAAGGGTTATAAAATTCGTGCGAATACCGTCCACCCCGGCGCGATCCGCACTCCGATGTTTGAGCGCTATCTCGAAGCGTTCCCCGGCAGCACGCACGAGGCCGAAGCGATGTTTGCCGCCAATCACCCGATGGGCCGCGTTGGCGAGGCGGATGAAGTGGCGAACGCAATGATGTTTCTCGCTTCGGACGCCGCAAGCTTTACAACCGGGGTTGATTTCACCGTTGATGGTGGGGGGAGCTTCCGGTCATGATGATTGTATCATCCAACCCCGTTCGGGCTGAGCTTGTCGAAGCCTTCCCTTCTTTTTTAACGCCCATAAAAAGGGAGCACTTCGACAAGCTCAGTGCGAACGGTAGAAAAGGCATCAGCCAATGACCAGCCGTATTGACGCCCATTTCGTGGCTGCTGGCAAATTTCATGACATTGATTTTGCGCGACTTGAGCTTCTCAAGCTCCTTGCCGAACATCCTCATATCCGCACGACCGTCGCGACTGATTATAGCGATGTTGAGCGCATCACCGCTTGCGCTTTCCTGATCACATACACCTGCGATCTAATGCCAAGCCTAGCAGAGGCCGCCGCAATCCGCGCTTTCATTGAAAAGGGCGGGCGTTGGCTCGCGCTTCACGGCACCAATTCGATCCTGCGTTTTACAGAGGGCGGGGTCGATAGCCCCGATGGACGCCCCGACGTAATGGAAATCCTCGGCACCCAGTTCAAGGCGCATCCGCCAATAGGTGCGCCGTTCCAGGTCAAAATTATGGATCGCGATCACGCTTTGACCAAAGGGTTTGAAGATTTCGATGTGATCGATGAGCTGTATCTCAGCAAGACAACCGCGCCGATCCGCATTCTGATGCAAACCAATTTTACGGGCGAAGCCACTGGCTTTGTTGATCTCAATTGGGATGAGGAGGCTGTGCCGATTCTCTATCTACGCGATCTTGGCAAAGGGGGCGTGTTGTATAATACGCTTGGCCATTGTCGCGGACATCATGATGTCATTCAGTTGATGCCATTCTGGGATCATCCTGAGCGCTGCGCATGGAATTATCCCGTATATTATGAAATGCTGCGTCGCGGTATTCGCTGGGCAATGGGGGAGATCGCCTGATGGATATGAATTTCACTGATGAAGATTTGGCATTTGCGGATGAGGTGCATGCTTTTCTTGATGAAAAACTGAGCCCACGCCTACGTGAGGGCGCGGCCAACACACCAAGTGTATTCACCGAGCCTGATATCACCCGCGAATGGCAGGCTATCCTTCACGCCAAAGGCTGGCTTGCCACCTCTTGGCCAAAGGAGGACGGCGGCACAGGCTGGACGCCAATGCAGAAATATCTGTTTGAAAAAGAATGCGCGATAGCGGGCGCGCCAGCGTTGCCCGTGCTTGGGCTCAAACTCATCGGCCCAGTACTCTGCAAATTTGGGACGCCTGCACAAAAGGCGCATTTCCTGCCGCGCATCCTTTCAGGCGAAGATTATTGGTGTCAGGGCTATTCTGAACCCGGTTCGGGGTCAGACCTTGCCAGCCTCAAAACGCGTGCCGAGCGGCAGGGCGACACATATATTGTCAACGGCTCCAAAATCTGGACGACCCACGCGCATCACGCCAACTGGATATTCGCGCTTGTCCGCACCAATGCCGAGGCGAAGAAGCAAGAGGGGATCAGCTTCCTTCTTATCCCAATGGATCAACTAGGAGTGAGCGTTACACCGATTGTGACGATGGCAAACGATCATGAGGTCAACGCGACTTTCTTTGACAATGCCGAAAGCGGCGTCGAAAATCTGATTGGGGAAGAGGGGCAAGGTTGGACGATTGCCAAATATCTCCTCGAAAATGAGCGCGGCGGATCATGCGCCGCACCGGGCTTGCTTGCAGCGCTTGACCGGATTGAGGCAGCGGCAAGGGCGCAGCCTTCTGGCACTAACGGCGCGCTGATCCATGACCCGATTGTTGCGCAGCGGATCGCCCGGTTGCGGCTTGAAACGCAGGCGTTTGAAACGACTGAGCTGCGCATTCTTGCTGAATTGGTGAAGGGCCGCAGGCCGGGGCCGCAGACTTCGCTGATCAAGTTGATCTCGGCTAATTTGCGGCAGAGTGTTGATCAGCTTTCGGTTGATATCTTTGCCTATGATGGGCTCCAATTGCCCTTAACGCGTCCGCTTTACGGCAATGAAGCGCCTGAAGCATTCGGCAGCCGCGAGGCGCAACTGGCGATGCCAACCTACCTCAATGGCCGGGCGTGGACGATTTTCGGCGGGTCTGACGAAGTGCAGAAAACAATCATCGCCAAACAGGTTTTGGGGCTGTGAGCGAAACCCGCGACGGTGGGTGCCTGTGCGGGGCGGTGCGCTATTCGGTAGATTGGCCGCCGATGGTTATCGCCACGTGTAGCTGCAAGAATTGCCAGAAACAGGCTGGGTCTGCGCTGTCAGTGATTGTGGTAATGCCGAGCGCCGCGCTGCGGATTACCGGTGCGTTGACTACCTACACCGATACCGCCGAGCGCGGCAAAGATGTATATCGTAAATTCTGTGGGGTTTGTGGATCGCCAATTGTAACCGAAACGCCAGAAACAACAGAACAAGGCCTTGTTTTTATCAAGGCGGGCACACTTGATGAAACAAGTGATCTTTCGCCAACGGTGCATTATTGGACATGCTCAGCCCCGGCATGGATGATCTTGCCAGACACTGGTTTGCGGCTTGATAAGCAGTAGGCCGTGCTAAACCCCCATCATCCCGGCGGTGCTGGCGCCGTCGATTCCGTATTCGGAGCCTGATATAAAAGCGGCTTCATCCGAGGCGAGGAAGGCGACGAGCGCTGCGACTTCTTCAACCTGTGCCATCCGTCCAAGTGGGGCCATGCCTTCAAATTGCGCGCGTGCTGCCGCTGGATCGGGCGAGCGGTCGATCACGCCCCTGATCATTTCGGTTTCGACCACGCCGGGGTGAATGCTGTTGCAGCGGATACGGGTCTTCTGGTTCGCACAGTGCATCGCAACAGATTTGGAAAGCGCCACCAGCGCGCCCTTTGTCGTCGAGTAAGCCACAAAATTACCCATCGGGCGATATGCGCTCATTGACGAATTGATAATGATCGCGCCGCTCGGCCCACCGGGATTGCTGCGCATTGCGCGAACAGCATGTTGCGCCGTCAGCATCACACCCGAGAGGTTGACACTGAGAATGCGGTTCCAATCATCAAAAGCGATTTCCTCCACACTGCTATCGCCCGCCTCAATCCCGGCATTGGCGAAGGCGATATCAAGGCGACCAAATCGCGTGAGAATATCGGCCATCAGCACCGGCCAAGCCTCGGCATCCTCAACGCGGTGCTTGAAAAACACCGCGCTCGTTTCCTGCGATAGTGCTGAAGCCGCCGTCTCATTCGATCCAGTGAAAACCACTTTTGCGCCTTCAGCAACAAAGCGGCGGACGGTGCCGGCACCAATTCCCGATGTGCCGCCAGTGATCAGGGCAACCTTGCCTGCTAGCTTGGCGCTCATTTCGCAGCTTCACCATCGGCGATCATCTGCGCTATTCGGTTGTGCAAATGGCGCAGCCGCATTTCGGCATAGAGGCTGAAATGGACAACCCCCGTGCCCGAGCTGCGCAAGCCCTTTTGCATGTGCGGCAGGTTGACCATGTCCTGCTCAAAGATTGGCACCAGCGCACCCATTGAGGGGGCCTCACCCCAGCCTTGATCGACAGTCAGATATTCGACCTCTGCGGGCTTTGGTCGCACACTGCCTTTGGGAATTGGTTTGAGGATGATCACGTCCATGATCGCGCTTTCGGGATCAAGTCCGTTGGGCCGCCAGCGGTAAACAAGATTAGGCGGAAAGCCTGCCCAAAAGCTCATGTGTGGAAATATATTGTAAAGCAGCGCATCGACCATCTCAGCGTCTGAGCAGGCTGAATAGTTCCAGCCATCTTCGCTTAGCGCTTCGCGTGTTTTTTGCGCGGCATAGGATCTGGCGGTTTCGCCGTCAGCAAGCACGGTGGGTGCTGCGACTGTATCACGCGCGCCAGTGCCGCGTTTTTCAGTGTCGGCGTCGCCCGCCATGTCCATGAATTTGAGGATATCAAGCTCACTATAATCGCGGTGCGAAAGCGTCGGGCTGAGGACGGCAGTGGCGGTGAACTGGCGAGATACATCTTCGTTGAAAATATCATATTGGCTGTTGGTGTCGCCGAGATAGCCCGCAAGCTGGGGGTGGGTGGCGATCACATGATGGCTTTCCATGAACGCCTCGGCCACGACTTTCCAATTGCACGCAACGACCTTTGATACATGCGCAACCTTGGTGCGGTTTTCCCAATCATAGGCCTTGAAATGGTCAGCCATAACGGCCACGACATCGGCGAGTGGCTTTGCCTCCGCGTCAAAATTCACAAAGACAAAGCCGCCCCATGTCCCGACTTTGAGTTCGGGCAGGCTCATGCACTTGCCCTGTAACTGCGGGAAATCCCATGCGACTGGATTATCCTTGAAACTGCCGTCAATTTTCCAAGCAAGGCCGTGGAATTTGCAGCGCAGTTCGGATTTGGTGCCAGCGTCATCAACCAAACGGCGGCCTCGGTGGAGGCAGCTATTGTAAAACGCCTTGATGCTGCCATCACGTTGCCGAGCGATGATCACGCTTTTACCCACGTTTTCATAAACGAAGACATCGCCGGTGTTGGGAATATCCTCCTCGCGGCAAGCCCATTGCCAGACTTTCAGCCAGACATGCTGTATTTCTTTGGCGAAATGATCGGGGTCAAAATAGTTACCAACTGGTATGCCTTCGTCGCCTTGATCGGGCATCGGGCCTTGGCGCAAAAAGGCAGGAGCGGCGCGCGTGTCGCGGTCGAGTATATCTTCATAGGTTACAGATGGTCGAACATCTGATCGAGGTTTGCGCGATTGTTCCACCAACGACTCTCCCTATGATTGCACAATAAGTGTTGCACCTCACGCCGAGATGCGAACCTACCATTTTTCATAGAGTGGAGTGAGTAGAATAATAAAACTTACGGCCCAACTGCGAGACAGCCTTGGCCGCTGGCCTTGACCGCTGCGCAAACGCGCTCTGCGGCGGCTTTCCCAGCAATTGGCCCGGCTTGAAGCCGCATGATGCTCCCCGCTTTGACGTAATAGGGCTGCAACCCGCCAAGCGCTGCAACGCGGCCTTGAAGTTTGCCCCATAGTGCGCGGGCGTTACCTTGATCGCCGAACGCACCAAGCTGCACGCGCCACGCCGGGCCGGGAATCGTCGTTGGCGCAGAAGGCGTTGGTTTGGGCGTGGCTTTGACGATTGGTTTTGGCTTGATCATTGCGGGTTTTTCCACCTCAGCAACCTCAACCGGCTTGTCAGCCATTGCTGGCTCCGGCGATGAGGCAGGAATGTTTTCCACGCGAATCGGTGGTTCTGGTGCGCGCGGGGGGCGCTTGACCGAAGGGGCAGGGGTAGGCGCTTCGGCAAATTGCGGGCGCTGTGCCGACGCTTCAAGTTCGCGTGCCATCGCCAGTCCCTTCTGGCGCTGCTCAAGCGGGATGAACTGATCCATCTGCGCAAGGCTGGCGGAGGCTTGGCTCAGACCATTGGCTGAAGCACGCGTCATGAGGGCATAGGCGCGCACCCAATTTTTCTTGGCGAGATCGCCATTAAATAGCGCGGTTGCCAGCACATATTGCGCGCGCGGTTCGCCGCGATTTGCTGACTTCTCAATATAGGGCATCGCTTTGGGGCGGTCACCGTTTTGGAACAAGATAAGCCCAAGATTATCTTCGGCCTGAAAATGGCCCTGGTCGGAGGCTTTGCGGTACCAGCCTTCGGCAAGTTTGAAATCAACCGGAACGCCGCGCCCCAGCTTATAAGCCTGACCAAGGTTGAACTGAGCATCGGCATCGCCGTTGATCGCGAGCGGACGCCATTCTTTTATTGCGGCCGGATAATCCCCTCGGCTCCACGCATCAACGCCAGTTTTAACATCGGCGCGCGCCGACGTGCCAAGCACGGCAAGCGCAATCGTTAACCCGGACACCAACAGTTTCACACGCATCACACTACCTCGTATTAAATCATAAAGGCGATATTAACCATGAAAGGCTTAACATAGGGTTAGCGTCATTCGTTCGCCAATATCGCACAAATCTCAAATACTATTGTCCTTCATTAACCAGATTTTAGCCATCTGTGTGTCATTCGTTCGAGACCAAATTGCAAGATCAAGGATATTTATGCGCGTTTTAGCGATGGCATCGCAAAAA
>JAYTMV010000275.1:0-3204 GCA_043728175.1 Sphingomonadales bacterium | reverse complement strand
CCCGGCGTTTCAAACCAAGCGGGCATCTGGCTGCCGATGATTGGGATCGGGCTAGGCTGGGGCAGCATCATGGGGTGCCCTTACATCATGCTCGCCGGGAGCATCCCGCCCGAACGCACCGGGGTCTATATGGGCATATTCAATATGTTCATCGTCATCCCGATGATGATCCAGATTTACACTTTCTGGCAGTTTGATTTGTATAACAGCTTGCTTGGCGGCGATCCGCGCAATGTGTTGCGGCTTGCGGGCATTCTGATGTTCTGCGGCGCGGTGGCGACGATGTTTGTGAAATTAAAACCAAGCAGCGATGGCGAAACGCTCACCCCCGCGTCGAGCCACGGATAATCAGTTCGGGCGGCATTGAAACTGAGGGCGTATCTTCGCCGCCCAGCCGCTTGAGCAGCATGTCAACCATCAACTGCGCGCCGAGTACGAGATTTTGGCGCACCGTTGTCAGCGGCGGTGAAGTATGTTCGGCGACGAAAATATCATCATAGCCAACCACCTGAACCTGCTCCGGTACTGCAATTCCCCGCTCCGACAGCGCACGAAGCGCGCTCATTGCGATGATGTCGGACGCTGCAATAATGCCGTCAGGAATCTTGTCGCCTGCCAGATAGGCAAGGATAATCTCATGCGCAGTTTCAGCCGTAAGATGCACGGGCAGCGCAACCACAGGCGGTAAACCCGCAGCAGCAAGCGTCGCCTGCACCCCTTCAAGCCGCTGACCAAATTCAGGGGCCGAAGCGTCACCCAAAAAGCTGATTTTCTTGCACCCAGCGTCGACCAGATGGCGCGCAGCAATCCGCCCGCCCAAAAGATTATCCGAACCGACCGTGCAGTGACTGCGGCCAGCCATATTGGCACCCCACACCACCATCGGGCGATAGCGCGTAGCAACGCTATCAAGCACATGCGCCTGATTTGATTGGCCAATGACGATCACCCCGTCAACCCGGCCTGAATCGATAATGTCCGAAAGCCAGCGATCATTGTGCGGGATGACGCGCGAAAGCAGCAAGTCATAGCCACGGTCGGCGAGTTGATCGGCAAGCAAACCGAGGATCGTCATGAAGAATGGATCGGAGATATGCTGATTGGCCTCATGACCGAGCGGCAGGACAACGCCGATTGCGCCAGTGCGTTTGGTGCGGAGATTGCGCGCCAGCGGATTGGGGCGGAAATCATGTTCAAGCGCCAGCGCCTTGATCCGCTCCCGCGTCGCTTTTGAGATCATCCCTGTGTCAGAAAGCGCGCGCGATACTGTGCCTGGGGAAACGCCCGCCAACCGTGCCAGTTCAACCAGAGAATTAACTTTTTCGCCTGCCAAACCGAGTTCCTACTATTAATTTACTGGGTCAGCGCTAGCAGCGCGTTTTGTGCGCGGCAATGGCTGTTATCACCGTTTAGGAACAGGAGCGTTATGATAACCCGTTTGTGTCGAGCGAAGTCGAGACACCCCGTGCCAAGTGTCTCGACTTCGCTCAACACGAACGGATAAAGGCCAAGCCCTAATCATCACCGTTTTGCCGCCGCAAATGTCATCGGCCCGGCAAGCGGCTGCGGATCGATCCGTTCGGCCTTCCACTTCATCCCCCAGTGAAGGTGCGGCCCGCTCGCGCGGCCAGTGGCACCAATCGCGCCGACAAGCTGCCCCTGCCGCACAATGTCGCCCTTCTTCACATGAATTTTGGAGAGATGGAGGAAGCTGCTGTCGAGACCCATACCGTGATCAATGATCAGCAAATTGCCTTCAAGCGTGAAGGGCGTAGCCGCTGCGAGCGTCACAACGCCGTCGGCGGGGGCAATGACAGGCGCACCGGTGCCGCCCGCAACGTCAACGCCGCTGTGGGGTGATCCCGGCTCACCCGCATAAATCCGCTGCGCGCCAAACTGACCCGAGATGCGGCCCTTTGCGGGCCAGATGAAATTCTGTCGCCAGCCATTGGAGACGACTGGCGTTCCCCGCGCCGCATTGATTTGATCCAGTTCGCCCGGACGGCGCGCCTGAAATTCTGCATCAGGCTGGCTGTAGCGGCGCACCGTCGTCAGATTTTCAACCTTCCACGCGCGCTTCGCAACCGCCACGCGCTCGCTGACATTCGTTCCGTCGGCAAGATAGGCCACCATCACCGCAATCACGTCATGATCACGGCCAAAGCCAATGATGAAGCGGCCATCAGCGGCGATCTGAACATCCTGTCCATTGACGACCAGACGGTTCGTTCCGGGTGGCAATTTACCGCGCGCCAAGCTGCCTTGCTGCGGCAGTCGGTCAAGCTGAAAGCGACCAATGCTTGGTGATGCGAGTGGTTTTGGAGCCGCCGTCTTGACTGGTGCAACGGTTTTTTCAGGGGCTTTGGCAGGGGCTGCGATGCAACTTCCCGGCAGCAGCATCAGACCAAGGGCGGTAAGCGCATAGCGCACACCAATCATTGGCTGAGCGCGGCCTTCGTGGCGATTTCCGGCGTTGCATAGGCTTCCTGCCGCGCAACACTCCAATAACGCAAATGCTCAAGCTGGATCGCTGCGCCCGACGCTGCACAGGTGACATGATCACCGTGCGTGAGGATGCGAAAACCATTCGCCATATAATGGAGCTTTGCGGCCCGCCCACCCTGTGTCATCAACATTGCAACTCTACTCCTAAAACAAATCGGGCTGTTCGGGCTTGGCTTTGCCCGCAACAGGCTTTGGCTTCGCATAAGCCATTCCGGTCGATTGCTCAAGATAGACGCTAACCTGACCATCAATGAACGTCAGCGAAAGCGCATTCTGCTTTTGCGCCGCCGCACTATTCATTACGACCTTACCTGCGGGATCAGTAACCAGAGCATAGCCACGTTTGAGTGGGTTATGCGGATGGAGCGACGCCATGAGCCGCGTGGTGGCGGCAAGGCGATCCCTTGCGCGAGACAGTCGCTGATCAAGCAAGGCTGGCCGCAGCGCCCCCGCCGAACGCGCCAAATCACCCCGCGCATCGGCCAAACGCCGCCCAAGCCCGCGCTTTGCCCGTTCCCCCAGATCATCAACATATTGACGCTGCGGCCCGAGCAACGTGTCAGGCGTTGGTAGCCGCCGCGCGGTTGCCGCCAACCGTTCGCTCGCGCGTTCAGAGGTGCGCTGCACTGAACGCAGCGCGCGTGCGCCCATCGTCTGCAATCCGGCGAGCAGTTCAGCGCGCACTGGCACCGCGCGTTC
>JAYTMV010000274.1:0-2827 GCA_043728175.1 Sphingomonadales bacterium | reverse complement strand
CAACTGATCAACAAGGGTCGTTTTGCCATGATCGACGTGCGCGATAATGGCCACATTGCGGAGGCTCATGAAAATACTCTGATTGCGAGGAATGACGTTGCCCGCGCGCTTAGCGCAATTTGTGCGGTGCGGCAAGGTGGGGGGCGAACTGCAATTCGTGGGGTATCAAACAGATCCCATTAATAGTGACGCCAAATCACGCGCACTGTGCAGCACCCGGACGAGCAAAATTCCATCGGGCATTTGTTGATAGAATAAAACATAGCGTCCAATGCTGACGCTGCGCAGGCCAACGCTAAGCTCATCGCGAACCCGTCCCAGTTTGGCATTTGTGGCAAGCAAGGTCAGTTTAGCGTCAACTCGGTCGATCAACGCGTTGGCGCTTCGCACGTTATCATCCGCAATATAATTCCAAATTTCGATAAGGTCACGCCGTGCTTGGGGCTGACGCGCTATATGCGCCATTCAGGCAGCGCGTGCCTTGATGCGTTGGGCGCGCGCGGCCTGTTTAATTTCGTGCGCATCCCAAGGTTCCGCCGCCCCGCTGTCCAAACCCTTTTGAATGTCACCTCGTAACCGAGAAAGCATTTCACTCTCAACATTTTGTGGGCTGTTATTTGATTGGTGGACTTGAGACATAAAACCAAAACCTCTTTTGATAGAATCAGAATAGTGCAATCGAAAACGATAGTCGAATATTATGTTGGTGAGGCCTGACCTATCCAATCCTCGATCACCAACCCCTGCACCCGCGAAAATTCGGCGACATTGTTGGTGACCATCACCAGCCCGCGCGCTTTGGCTTGCGCGGCGATGAGCAGGTCGTAAGGGCCGATGGGCGTTCCGGCTTTTTTGAGGGCCGCGCGGATTTCGCCTGCCGCCCTTGCGTCAGCTTCACCGAACTCAAGCACTGGCATTTTGAGGTTGGTGAGGCGGTTGACATTATCCGCAACGCGACTGCTGTTAAACGCGCCGAAATAAAGCTCAAAAATGACGATTGTTGATGTTCCAAATTCGCCATCATGCGATTTGAGCCGATCAACCAGCGCCCGGTTACGGCCATTAAACCACGTAATGATCGCATTGGAATCGAGAAGGTAGCGCATATTCAATCGAAACTCGGGCCATCCGGCATCTGTTCGGGGCCAAGATGGCCAGCCTCAACAGCTTTCGCCCAATCGTCATCCATACACCCTGACATCCGCTCAATCCAATCACCGCTGCTTTCTTCAACCGCCTCCAGAACCACCCTGCCGCCTTCGCGGCTGATCCGTACTTCCTTGCCGTCGAAGCGGTATTCCTTGGGCAATCGCACCGCCTGACTGCGCCCGCTCCAGAAGATTTTGGCCATATCATTCATTGCAAAGGCTCCGATTGGTATATGGCAGTGGTATATATCAAATGGCATCACTTGTCGAGCGCGCCTGTATCCGCCATCACCCCTGCTATGCTCACCCGTCTGATCCCTGATCGCTTTGTTTTGATGCTGCTCGGCGTGATTATAGTGGCGAATTTTTTGCCCGCGCGGGGCGTGACCCTCTCCACTGTTTCCACTGTGTCTAACATTGCCATCTTCACGCTCTTCTTCTTCCACGGATTGCGGCTCAGTCGAGAGGCGGTTTGGGCGGGGATCAAGCATTGGCGGTTGCAGCTTGCCATCGTTGCGTTCACGTTCGCGGCACTTCCGCTTGCAGGGCTTTCACTATCGCTTTTGCTGCCCTCGCTGCTTAGCCCAGGATTGTGGGTCGGCGTACTATTCCTCTGTGCGCTGCCTTCAACGGTGCAGGCGGCGATTTCATCAAGTTCAATGGCGGGCGGCAATGTCGCCGCGTCGGTGGTGGCTGCCGCACTTTCAAATATCGCTGGCGTTATCCTGACGCCGCTGATCGTTGCGGGGGTCGCCAGCGCCAGCGGAACGGGCGTCGGGCTTGGCTCGATTGGTAAGATTGCTGGATTGCTGTTGCTCCCCTTCATCCTCGGCCAAATTGCGCACGGCTGGTACGGCGCTTGGGCCGAGCGGCATAAGCTTTGGATCGGGCGGATGGATCGTCTGACGATCATCCTGGCGGTTTACGTGGCGTTTAGTGCGGCGGTTGTTGACGGGCTTTGGCACCGTTTGTCGGGCGGGCAGTTTGGCCTGTTGTTGCTGGTTGTGCTGGTCTTGTTGGGCTTCGCCTTTGGATCGACGTGGTGGCTGGGTGGCGCGCTAGGTTTCAAACGCGAAGACCGGATTACGCTGCTGTATTCAGGATCGCACAAGACGCTTGCGACCGGCGCACCGATGGCGCGTATCCTCTTTCCCGGCGCTGAGGCGGGGCTTATCATCATCCCGCTAATGCTGTATCACCAATTGCAATTGATTATTTCGGCGTGGTTGGCCGCGCGGCTAACGCGTTCTACTTGAATAACACAGCGTTTATCGCCATGTTCGATTAAATTGTTAAAGGAGGCTCGGTTGGCAACCCAAGTTCAGGAACCAACGATCACATTAAACGCACCCGATCCGGTGCCCGTCGTCGCGCCCGAAAAAGCGTCTGGGCTTGTCCCCTTGAAGGATGAGCAACGCTCAGCGCTTGATGAAAAGGCTGACGGTTTTGTCAGTGAGCTTGCGCTGCTTGATCCCAACTCGCCCGAATTTGGCAAAAAGGTTGATCAGCTTACCAGCATGGGCCGCAAGGAAATTGCCGAAGCGTCGGGCCAATCGAACCGTTTCCTTGATCGCCCCGTCCGCGCGATGGATAAGGAAGGCGGCGTTGGCAAGGATTTGGCTGAACTACGCCGGACGATTGAGGATCTAGACCCCGGTGCCAAGGGCGATCTCTTCACG
>JAYTMV010000273.1:0-2072 GCA_043728175.1 Sphingomonadales bacterium | reverse complement strand
GATTTTCCCTTGGGCAAAGTCAAACCCGCCCTCGCCATATTATATGCAAGTGCTTTCGAGTCTGGCGCGGCACTACGAATTTAGCATGGATACGCCGTGGAAGGATCTTGGTTGGGAGGTTCAGCAAGTGATCCTTGACGGTTCAGGCGGAGAAATCATCCGGCTCACCTTCCAAGATGGCCGCAAATCTTACGACGTGCAGAAAACGTTCAATGGCGTCATCGGCAATCTCAATCGCCGGATGCTGCAAACCGAAAGCGCGTGGATGCGTGAGGAGCTGGCCAAGTATCAAAGTGCTGCCCCCTGCGAGGTCTGTGGCGGCGCGCGGCTTCGGCCAGAGGCGCGCGCGGTCAAGATTGCGGGCGAGGATATCAGCATCTCGACGCGGCGCAGCGTGGTTGATGCGCTTGGCTGGTTCAGTACGCTGGAGGAAAAGCTGACCGGCCAGCAGGCGCAAATTGCCAAGGCGATCCTTAAGGAAATCAACGAACGGCTTGGCTTCCTCAACAATGTCGGGTTGGATTATTTGAATCTTGACCGGACGAGCGGCACGCTGAGCGGCGGCGAAAGCCAGCGTATCCGGCTCGCCTCGCAAATTGGTTCGGGGCTTTCGGGCGTGCTGTATGTGCTTGATGAACCAAGCATCGGCCTCCACCAAAAGGATAATGACCGCTTGCTGGTGACGCTTAAGCGGCTGCGCGATCTCGGCAATACGGTGATCGTGGTTGAGCATGATGAGGATGCGATCCGCACTGCGGACTATATCATCGATATGGGGCCGGGGGCGGGCGTTCACGGCGGCACGATTGTGGCGCAGGGGCAGCTTGCCGATATAGAGGCGGCGAAGGGCAGCCTGACCGCCGATTATATGGCCGGGCGGCGCAGCATCCCGATCAACGCTAAGCGTCGCAAGGGCTCGGGTAAGAAACTGACCGTCAGGGGCGCGACCGCGAACAACCTTCAAAATGTCACCGCGAGCATCCCGCTCGGTACCTTCACCTGCATTACGGGCGTTTCAGGCAGCGGCAAATCAAGCTTCACAATCGACACGCTGTATGCCGCCGCCGCGCGCACGCTCAACGGGGCACGGATGCAGGCGGGTAAGCATGAAAAGATCGAAGGGCTGCAATTTCTCGATAAGGTGATAGATATTGATCAGTCACCGATTGGACGAACACCGCGTTCAAATCCAGCAACTTACACAGGATGTTTCACAAATATTAGAGACTGGTTTGCGGGCCTGCCTGAAAGCGGCGCGCGCGGATATAAGCCCGGTCGCTTCAGCTTTAACGTCAAAGGCGGGCGGTGTGAGGCGTGCAGTGGGGACGGCCTGATCAAGATCGAAATGCACTTCCTGCCCGATGTCTATGTTACCTGCGAACAGTGCAAAGGTGCGCGCTATAACCGCGAAACGCTCGAGGTGAAGTTCAAGGGCAAATCAATCGCCGACGTGCTTGATATGACGATTGAGGATAGTCTCGAATTCTTCAAGGCGGTGCCCCCAATCCGCGACAAAATGGCGATGCTTGCCGAGGTTGGGCTTGGCTATGTCAAGGTCGGCCAATCGGCGACGACGCTTAGCGGCGGTGAGGCACAGCGGGTCAAGCTCGCCAAGGAACTCAGTCGGCGCGCGACCGGGCAAACGCTTTATATTCTGGATGAGCCAACGACTGGCCTCCATTTCGAGGATGTCCGCAAGCTGATGGAGGTGCTCCACGCGCTCGTCGAACATGGCAATAGCGTCGTCGTGATTGAGCATAATCTCGACGTGATCAAAACCGCCGACTGGATCATCGATCTGGGGCCGGAGGGCGGCGTGAAAGGCGGAGAGATCGTTGCCGAGGGTACGCCCGAGGATGTCGCGAAGGAGCCGCGCAGCTACACCGGCCATTATTTGAAGGCTGTACTGGCGAAGTCCGTCGCTTTGGAGACTGTGCCTTTGGCGAAGGGGCGGAAGAAGAAGGTAGTGTAGAGTTTGCATTTCATTCGTTAAGTCCGAGCCTGTTGAAAGGTAGCTTTTGGTTCACGCGAAGCCGCAAAGGCGCGAAGAAGCTCAGGTTTTCGTCACCCAC
>JAYTMV010000272.1:0-3340 GCA_043728175.1 Sphingomonadales bacterium | reverse complement strand
CCCGCATATTTTTTGAAGGGGAATGGACGTCATGAGCATCGAATTTCTTCCGCCTGAAGTGGATGAGTTGCGGCCACGGATTAGTGTTATCGGCGTTGGCGGTGCGGGTGGAAACGCCATTGCCAATATGATCGCCAGCCAAGTGCAGGGTGTCGACTTTATCGTCGCCAATACCGATGCTCAGGCGCTCAACACCTCTGCCGCCGAACGGCGCATCCAACTTGGTCTCAAGATCACGCAAGGACTTGGTGCGGGGTCACGCCCTGAAATCGGTCGCGCTGCGGCTGAAGAAACGATTGAGCAAGTCGAAAAAGCCCTCGAAGGCGCGCATATGTGCTTTATCGCTGCCGGTATGGGCGGCGGTACTGGCACAGGTGCGGCTCCTGTGATTGCAAAGGCTGCGCGTGATCGCGGTATCCTGACCGTCGGTGTCGTCACCAAGCCGTTCAGCTTTGAAGGCTCACGTCGCAACAAAGCGGCTGAGGCAGGGATTGCTGAACTGCAAAAGCATGTCGATACGCTGATCGTAATTCCGAACCAGAATCTCTTCCTGATCGCTAACCCATCAACAACCTTCAAAGAAGCGTTTGAGATGGCCGATGAAGTGCTTCAGCAGGGTGTTCGCGGGATTACCGATTTGATGGTGATGCCTGGCCTGATCAACCTCGATTTTGCCGATGTCCGTTCAGTGATGGGCGAAATGGGCAAGGCGATGATGGGCACGGGCGAAGCCGAAGGCGATAATCGCGCGATTGAAGCGGCTGAAAAGGCGATCAATAATCCGCTGCTCGACGGCGTGTCGATGAAGGGCGCAAAGGGCGTCATCATCTCAATCACCGGCGGCGAAGACATGCGCCTGATGGAAGTTGACGAAGCCGCTAGCCACATCAAGGAATTGGTTGATCCCGACGCCAACATCATTTGGGGTTCGGCGTTTAACAATGCACTCGATGGCAAAATCCGCGTTTCGGTTGTGGCTACGGGCATTGAGGCTGAAGCCGCGACTTCGGCAGAACCAGCCCGCGTGTTTGCATTCCCAACCGCACGCAAAAGCGATGAGATCGTGCGCACTCCAGAGCCTATGATTGCGCCAGCACAAGTTCCTGAGCCAGTTGCAATCGCCCCAGCTTATGAACCTGCGCCACTGGAAGTTGCAGAGGTTGCCGCGCCCGTGGAAACGGTTGCAGTTGTTGAAGCACCGTTGACACTTGATCCACCAGAGCCTGCTCCGTCGATGTCATTTGATGATGCGGGTGAAGACGGTGATGAGCTGGTGCTTGATACTCAGTCAATGCTTGACGATCCAGTGGCGAACAATCCTGTGCCGCCAGTAGAAGCGGAAATGGTTGAAGATGCTGTCGCGCCGCGACGCCGCTGGTTGGTCAGCGGAGACGCAGAAGAAGCGGCCCCTGCACCTAAGGCACCAGCATCGGGTGCGACACTGTTTGAGCGTATGTCAAACATCGCGCGTAGTGCTGCGCGCGGTGATGCTGACACGCCCGAGCCGAACGATCCACTCGATATTCCGCGATTCTTGAATCGGCAAAACAACCAGTAAGGCTTTTGGCTTGAATATTGGGGTGCTGTGAACTGGCTTTTGGCCATTTGACAGCGCCCCATATTCATTTCGTCGTAAATCACCTTGCCTCTTAAGTGCCCCATGGCGTAAACATTTTTTATGGTGAGAACGAAATCATTTCGTCAGGCGTACTGGCTGACGCTTTCGTTGCTTTTGCCGTGCGGTACGGCGTCGGCGCAATCATTCCCGCCCGGAACCGCCACTGTCGAAGTACCGACATACTCAAATGATCCGGCAGACAGGCTTTCGGCCAATCTCAAACTGCTTTCGCAAAACCCGAAAAATGTCAGCGCGCTCACCGATGCTGGACGGAGCGCAATCGCAGTTGGCGATTATGCCGCTGCGCTGTCATTTCTGGCGCGCGCGGAGGAGCTTGCGCCAAGCAATGGTCGGGTGAAAGCTGCAATAGGATCAGCATTGGTCATGGTTGAGCGCCCTGCCGATGCCTTGCGATTATTTGCTGAGGCGGCGGCGCTTGGTGCGCCGGAATCAGAGATGGTGGGAGATCGCGGGCTTGCGCATGATCTGCTTGGTGACAATCGCCGTGCCCAGCGCGACTATCAAATCGCGCTGCGGATCAAGGCCGATGATGAAGTCACCCGCCGTCTCGCGCTTTCGCTTGGCATTTCGGGTGACCGCGATCAGGCGCTACGGATGCTTGACCCGCTGCTGCGTCAGCAAGACCCAACCGGCTGGCGCGCGCGCGCGTTCGTGCTGGCGATGAACGGTGATGTGCGCGGCGCGGAAAGCATTGCGACTACGGTGATGCCCGCAGGTATGGGTGATACGATGCGTCCGTTCCTGCGCAAGCTTGCGATGCTGAACGCCGCTGACCGCGCCCATGCTGTGAATTTTGGGACAATGCCGAGCGATACGACGCGCTTTGCCTCGCTGGACTCCTCACGGCTGATCCCGGCACCTGAACTCGCGCCGAGCGCAGCGGCTGATCAATCGGCTAAACAGCGCAAGGGTGAAGGTTCGTCAAAAGCCCCGCGCCGTCGCCCCGGCAAGGATGATGCAAAAATCACTCCGGCAAAGCCTGTGCAAGTTGCTGACGCGTCGCAGGTTGGCCCCGAGTTTTCAGATATTTTCCTGAAATCTGCAACTCCACAAACCGCAAAGCCAGATATTTCAAAGCCAGTCGAAACCGGGCGACTCGATCAACGTGTCGGCACGCGCATCGGCCCGGTTGATCCCGAGCGGATGCCCCCCGAAGTGCGCGATGTGCTTTTGCGCAACGGGGAAAAGCTGCCACCAAAGGTCACCGTGGTTCAGGGCAGCATATTGCCGCCGCCTGATCAGCGGATCGCGGCTGCTGTGGTTACACCAAAACCTATTGTCAAAGCACCCGAGCCTGAAGAGATTGATCAGCCGGACAATGCCGTGTTTGAGGTGCCCGCCGCTCAGACGCCTAAGCCAGTGGTTGAAAGCGCGCCCGCAGCAGTTGCAACTGCGATCTTCGGCCCCCCGGCTGAGCAGACGGTATCAGGTGCAGCACAAGCGCCAGTCAAGCTCGCCGTAGTTACGACAAGCGTGCCAGCCCTGCCGATTGAAGTGCCAAAGCCAGTTGTTGCGGTTGTTGCCGCCCCGTCACGTGGACTTGCCGGATTGCTTGCCGACATTGAACCCGAGCCAGAGAGCGCCCCGATTGCGCTTCCAACCGAGACTGAAATGAAAATCGCGAGGATTGCCGCGCAGCGCAAAATCGCTGATGCTGCGAACAAGCTGAAATTGGAGAAAGACGCCGCTGCCAAGGTCGAA
>JAYTMV010000271.1:0-5550 GCA_043728175.1 Sphingomonadales bacterium | reverse complement strand
GATTTTCCTCGGCACGGTCGTGTTCGGAGACGAGACCCGCGCAATGGATTATGGCCGGGACGGTGCCCGCGATGCGGCTGGATCGCTTGAACGTATCGGTGAGCAGCGTTGGCGGCTGTTACTACCCGAACCGAAGTTTGATTCCATGATGGATGTTATTGAGATAACCCCGGAGAATTGACTTTTGCGCTGAATTAGGTTTGTTTAGACTTATACGTAGAAAGGGGATGAGATTATGTCAGTAATATTAGCAGTATTGATCGCGACCCAGTCAATATCTTCTCCGGCAACCTCTGTGGCGTCGGTTCAAGCGGTTCCCTATAATCTAAGCGATTGCAAAACGGTATTCATTCCGATGAATTTCGATCCGCAGCGTCCAGCCGACAAGCGGGTACGCGGCAAATCAAGGCCAATGCAGAAGCAACAGCCCAACCCCCGCCCCTGCCTTACCCGGGCGAGTGGATGATCCGAGCGATTGCTGTCGCTGCGCTGTTGAGCGCTGCACCCGTCCAGGCTGAGCCGCTTCGCGATGCGGTGAACGCTGATATGGCTTCGCTCATCACGATTTACCGCGATCTTCACGCGCATCCTGAGCTTGGTTTTCAGGAAACCCGCAGCAGCGCGATTATGGCCGCTGAGGCCAAACGGCTTGGCTTCACCGTCACGACAGGCGTTGCCAAAACCGGTGTTGTCGCGGTGATGAAGAATGGCCCCGGCAAAACTGTGCTGATCCGCGCCGATATGGACGCGCTTCCGCTGGTTGAGCAAACCGGGCTGCCCTACGCGTCCAAGGTTCGCGCGGTCGGGCCGAATGGGGTTGAAAACGGCGTAATGCACGCCTGCGGCCATGATATTCACATGACGACATGGATCGGCACCGCGCGGCGGCTCGCGGCGACGCGTGACACATGGTCGGGTACGGTTGTTATGATCGGCCAACCCGCCGAAGAAACCGTCGGCGGCGCGCAGGGGATGCTTGCCGATGGATTGTTCACCCGCTTTCCCAAGCCCGATTATCTGCTCGCCTTCCATGATAGCAGCGGCGCACCCGCCGGGACGATTGGCTATACCAACGGTTTTGCGCTCGCCAATGTCGATAGCGTGGATATCAAGGTGCGCGGCGTCGGCGGTCATGGTGCCGCGCCGCACCTGACCAAAGACCCGATTGTGCTTGCCAGCCGGATCGTGATGGCGCTGCAAACGCTGGTGTCGCGTGAGAATAATCCGCTTGAGCCTGCGGTCGTCACGGTCGGCAGTTTCCATGCCGGATCGAAGCACAACATCATTTCGGATGAGGCGAAGCTTCAACTCACTGTGCGCAGCTACAACGGCGATGTCCGCAAAAACCTGCTCGACGGGATTGCCCGAATTGCGCGGGGTGAAGCGATTGCGGCGGGCATCCCTGAAAATCTGATGCCCATCGTGACGTTTAGCGAGTCCACACCTGCGACCTTTAACACCAGTGCGCTGACCACCCGCGTCGCAGGCGTGTTGACGCAGCGTTTCGGCAAAGACCGCGTCAAGGCCAGCGCGCCGTGGATGGCTAGCGAGGATTTCAGTTACTATTGGCTCGCCGACAAATCGCTTGAAAGCCTGATCTTGACGGTTGGCGCCGTGCCACAGGATAAATGGGATGCCGCGAAAGGCGACGTCACCAAACTCGCCTCGCTCCACTCGCCCTTCTGGGCACCCGACGCCGAAACGACGATTGCGACGGCGACTGAGGCAATGACAGCGGCGGTGCTTGATCTGCTCGCGAAGTAGGCGCTGCTGCTGCCACCCACTAAAGCAACAAAATATACGGCCAATCACATTGGATTTGTATCCTTTGTTGCTTTAGCGCGCAAATGCGGGAGGTGTCGGCACCTCGCGCAGCGCCTTGTAGACGAGCGTCATATCGGGGCCGCTTTCAACCGAAATTGATCCGCCGCGCGAAACCGACACCGTGGTGACACCGTTGAGCGCACGCTCCATCGCATAATCATATTGGCGCAAACGCCCTGCCTCAACCGCGCGATCCCATGCGGTGGCAAAGCTTTCCGCACCCGAACGTTCCCGCAACCGATAAACCGACACCCGCCCCATCCCGCACGCTTTGCACGCCGCCCCAACCGAACCCATCGCCGCAAGTGCCGTAATAAAGCGCCGCTGCATCTCCACCGACCACCCGCCGCCACGCTGCCGATCCATCGGCACAGGGGTAAAATCAAGGACGGTGCCTTCAAGGCTCGGGATTGGTGCGGGCGAATCGGTCATGGCTGGATTAGAACATAGAATGAACGATGTAGGAAAGTGTTTTTTTGGGTGGGGCTTTTGGCGGGGATGGCTCGGGCGTTTGGGAGTGCTAACAGGCGGGTGTTGAGTTGCACGCCTGCATTGGCTGCCATTCGCGTTGCGGTAGGTCTTCGAGGAAGAGCAGGGGATTAAGGCGTTTGGGGTGGCGTCGCTTGGTCGGGCATATGATGGCGGATCGTATACAACGGCCAGCCAGAGGTTTCCAAGTCACCGCAGTCAAAGAAACCAAGCCATAGCCTTTCGAACATGAACTGAGCGCGCAACCGCTCAATGTACAACTTGTTGGCGTCGGCAACTAGCCGACCATAGACTATATCGTTTCTCGCTTTGATCATATCGGTCGCGCCTTCCAACAGTTCGAGCAGGATTTTGCGCCATTTGGGCCGCAGGCTTCTGGTCATCCGCTCAATCCTTTCGAGAAGACGCAGTTTGGGCGCGTCGGAGAGAGAGCTTTTGATGGCCTCTATCTCGTCGGGTGTCGCTACTACCGTTTGAGCTTTCTGTCGCACCGCCCTGCCTAGTGTACGCCATCGGCTCCTGCCGACACGTTCGCGGGTGAGTCCGTTTACTTGCTCATATGCCTCGACAAGTCGCTCAATGCCCTCGACGCAGGCGGTTAGGCCACTTTCTATGGTGAAAGTCGTGTACGAACTCGCATAGCCAAAGGCCGCAGCATGAAGCAGCTCGCATTGTGATTCCATGTGGGTGAGTTTCGCCGCTCCCTTTGCAAGGTAGCGTTCAAGTTTGCCCAGGAACGGCGGATCATGGGCCTCATGCGAGCGCCGACGGATGCGCTGCTCAAGTCGAATAGTGTGCCAAGTAGTTTTATGAATTTGCTCTCGAACCGTGAACTCGGCGAACGTGTAAACAAACTGCCGATATCGGAACGTCAGCAGCAAGCGGAAAGCGAACCAGAGTCGGTCGGCTGCAGACAAGAATGCCTCATCCTCCATCGATGCGATAGGCTGTATCTCGACGCCCGGCACCTCAATGCGTTCGCGTTCCGACGTAATACGCTCGTCGTCACGATGCATGGTGATCCGAAGCAGCCGAAAGCGAAGCCCAAGCGGGGCGATTTTTACCCACGGTCCGGTAACCTTGGTAGGTTCGGGCTTGCGCCAAGATCGCCGATGCACATACCAGTCGTCCTTGGGCCGCTGCAGGAACCAATATTCAGCTTCGAGACGTTTAGGGCCTTTGGAGCGCAGTTCGTCAGTCGCTTCGATAATCTCAATTTCGGCGTAGGGTTGGATCGATTCGTCGGCGATCATTACGCCATGGGTCATTCCGGTCCGGCGGAGGATGCCTGAGCCGCGTTGGATATGCGCATAATCGGGATCGTCGCTCAGTTTCCAGTCGGGCCGAATATGAAATTGCCAGTCAACGACGCCATTTTGTCCGAAGCCCAGTAGTTCTATTTCCTTGTCGCGTGTACCAATTAGAGAGATTCTATTGGCGTGGAGATATTGCGGATCTTGGTGGATCAGCGCCGAGGCAGTGTGAACCTCGCCCGATGCGTCGGTAAGTTGAATGGAAGCGACTTCTTCAAAGGGGCGTAATGGCATGCAGACAAACTAGCGCTATAACACGGCGAGGCACAAGCGCTGGTCTTACCGGCAACCAATGAGTTCCCGGAGTAACCTACCAATTTCTATGTCCGCTTTTAGGTCTCGTGCCTGAATTTTGAACGTGCGAAAACTTGTCGTAAACTGCCATTCGAACCAAGGCACTACCTTGCAGCCCGATAAACTGTCACACCCGTCGCCCCGGCGGAATTCGATAGGCTAAGGTTAATCCAGACCCGTTCGCCTTGGCTCCCAACGGGTCGCCATCCAAGGGTTCCCTTCTCTGGTCAGCCTTGGAAGAAGAAGGGAGGGCTTCGACAGGCTCAGCCCAAACGGAGTGTGGCGTAGATTACGCCGCCTCCGCCATCCGCGCGTCCGCATATTCACTGTCACTCAGATCGATCAGGGCGCGGTCATCATGGTTCCACGGGTGGAAGCCGGGCATGAAAAACGCCGCCCATGCCGGGATCAGCTTGCGCCCGATCCCCGGATTGCCGAAGAAAAACCAAGCTATCCGCGCGTGCATTCTCCAACCGCTGATGCCGTCTTGCCTAAGCAGTTCAACCACGCCTTTATAGCGGTTCATCCAGAAATTGAGTGTCACCAGCACCATAACCAATGCCTTGATGCGCCAGCGTTTTCCGCGTGTCCAATCGCGCGTAGCATGGAGCCAAGTGTCGTAAGCCACGCCCTTATGCTCAATTTCTTCAATCGCGTGCCAGCGCCACAGCGCCTTGCTCTCCTCATCAGCCCCGACAAAATGCACTGGGTCTGTGAGAGAGACATGCGCCATCATTGCGGTGTAATGTTCAAGCACCATTGTTACAGCGAGGTTGATAACCGGGTCCCGACCTTTGGTGAGATCAAGCACTTCGATCACTTTCGCTTCAAGCTTTGTAATGTCATAGCCTGCATCTACCACGCGCTTATTGAACGACACATGCTCACGACTGTGCGCCACCTCTTGCTTGATAAAGACATTGATCTCTTCGGAGAGCTTGGTCGGCGCCTCGTCACGAAACGCACGGACGCTTTCAATGAAGAACGCCTCCCCGCGCGGGAATGTGACTGACAACGCGTTATAAAAAGCGGTTGCAATCGGATCACCGCCAAGCCACCATCGCGATTGGGTTTGTCCACGGCCAAAGCGACGGTCACGCGGCGTAATTGTCAAATCAGCGGGGGGTTTCATGTTAGAAGTGGACATGGTGGAAAGCATAGAACGATACTCCATCTATAATCAATTAAATAGGAATAACTTACATTTATGTCAATAGTTAGAAAGCGCCTGTCCCCCGAAGCGAGCAAATCGGCCGCACTTGAGGCGGCGCGTGATCTGTTGATTGAGGCTGGCCCCCAAGCCGTGACGCTGAAGGCCGTCTCGGGCCGGATTGGGAAGACCCATGCCAATTTGCTCCATCATTTTGGATCGGCGGCGGGACTGCAAAAGGCGCTTGCCAAATCGCTTGCCGAGGCGATTTGCGTTGATATTGCCGCTGCTGTGATCAAGTCACGCAGCGGAGAGGGCAATCCGCGCGACGTTGTCGATCTCGCATTCGATGCGTTTGACCGGCAGGGCGCGGGCGCACTTGCGGGCTGGATGATCCTTTCGGGCAATGAGGATGCGCTCAATCCGATTGTTGAGACGATCCATAATCTCGTCGATGATCTCGCGATTGACGGGCATGAA
>JAYTMV010000270.1:0-4464 GCA_043728175.1 Sphingomonadales bacterium | reverse complement strand
ATGCTCGCCGCGTGTGACCGTGAGCAGGTTGCCGAAAGTAATCAGGCAGCGGTGATTGAACGGGCAAAGGCGCTGGAAAAGGCCGCCGATGCCACCGTTGATGAAAGCATTGCCCAGATGACGCGTGAGTCATTGGATGAGACTGCCGAAAATGAGGCTGCGGCGCAGTGAGTGGTTCGGTTGTTGAGGAAACGAAAGCGCTGCTGAACCACTTTGGCGTCGCCGTCGGGGGCGAAGACGTTAACCTCGCGGTCGATAGCCCAATTGATGGCAGCAAGATTGCATTGATCAAAACCGATGATCCAGCCGAAATCGAAACGCGGATTGCGGCTGCTCATGCCGCGTTCTTGCGTTGGCGATTGGTGCCCGCGCCAAGGCGGGGTGAACTTGTCCGCTTACTTGGTGAGGCATTGCGGCGTGACAAAGAACCTCTGGCTCAACTGGTGACGATTGAATGCGGCAAGCCAATTTCTGAAAGCCTCGGCGAAGTTCAGGAGATGATCGACATTTGCGACTTTGCGGTGGGGCTTTCGCGTCAGCTTTACGGACTCACCATTGCGAGCGAGCGCCCCGGCCATAAGATGTTGGAAACATGGCACCCGCTCGGTGTTGTTGGGGTGATTTCGGCGTTTAATTTCCCCGTTGCGGTGTGGGCATGGAATGCCGCGCTCGCGCTCGTTTGCGGCAATGCGGTGGTATGGAAGCCTTCGGAGAAGACGCCGCTGGTGGCGCTTGCCGTTCAGGCGTTGCTTACCAAAGTCATTGCCGAATTTGGCAGTGATGCGCCTGCGCGCCTTGCCTCGGTTGTGATCGGCGGCGCGCAAGCGGGCAGAGCGTTGGTCGAAAGCAAACAAATCGCGCTGGTTTCGGCGACGGGCAGCACGCGGATGGGGCGGATCGTTGGCGAGGCAGTGGCGGCGCGCTTCGGACGTAGTTTGCTCGAACTTGGTGGCAATAATGCAAGCATCGTCGCGCCGTCGGCTGATCAATCGCTGGCGCTGCGGGCTTGCGCGTTTGGCTTTATGGGAACGACTGGCCAGCGTTGTACCTCGCTGCGGCGGTTGTTCGTTCACCGCTCGATCTATGATGGATTTGTCGGTGCGCTGAAGGGGGCTGCAGCATCGGTCGCGATTGGCGATCCGCGTGATCCGGCCAATCTGATCGGGCCGCTGATTGACGAGGCGGCTTATGCCGGAATGCAGGCGGCACTTGATGCCGCGCGCGCGGCGGGCGGCGTGGTGAGTGGTGGCGAACGGCTTGAACGGCACGGTGTGTATGTCCGCCCTGCGATTGTTGAGCTTCCCGAACATGCTGGGCCAGTGCTGAATGAGACATTCGCGCCAATACTCTATGCCTTTGCTTATGATGATCTGGATGAGGCGATTGCCCTGCAAAACGCGGTGCCGCAGGGGCTGTCATCAAGCATCTTCACGACTGATCTGCGTGAGGCCGAGCGCTTTCTGTCGGCAGCGGGCAGCGACTGCGGCATTGCCAACGTCAACATCGGCACATCAGGCGCAGAAATCGGCGGTGCTTTTGGCGGTGAGAAGGAAACCGGCGGTGGCCGCGAATCCGGCTCTGACAGTTGGAAAGCCTATATGCGGCGGCAGACGAGCACGATAAATTACTCATCAGAACTGCCACTTGCGCAAGGTGTTTCATTTAACATCTAAAGCAGCCGCATCTGTGCGCCGCTTGGTGGTACGAATAAATCTGTCCTGAGTGTAATCCGTTCGCGATTAAGCCCCAACTTCCGGCAAGCAATCCCAAACCGCGTGCGCAGTAAGTCAGCCCAAGCGCCTTGCCCGCGCATTCGCGTTCCGAAACCCGGATCATTATCGCGCCCGCCGCGCAAAGATTGGATGATCGCCATCACCTTGCCCGCGCGGTCAGGATAATGAACATCGAGCCATTCGCGGAATAACGGCGCAACTTCGTGGGGCAGGCGAACAGGGATGTAGCTTGCGCTGATCGCCCCCGCTGCTGCGCCAGCCTCAAGGATTGCCTCAATCTCATGATCGGTGATCGCTGGGATGACGGGCGCGACATTGAGATGCGTTGGCACCCCCGCCGCGACGAGCCCGCGAATTGCCGCGAGCCGCTTTTCTGCGCGGGGTGCGCGCGGCTCAAGCGTGCGGTGGATCGCTGGATCAAGCGACGTGACCGACACCGCGACTGCAACCAACCCCTTTGCCGCCATGGCCCCAAGGATATCCAAATCAGCCAGCACCCGGTCTGACTTGGTGGTGATCGTCAGCGGATGATCGCACTCGGCCAGCACCTCAAGGCAGGCGCGCGTAATCCGCCAATCGCGCTCAATCGGCTGATACGGATCAGTATTGGTGCCAAATGCGATGGGGGCCGCGACATAGCGCTTGTGCGCAAGCTCAGCGCGGAGCAGCGCCGCCGCGTTCGGCTTGGCAAACAGCTTGCTCTCAAAATCAAGCCCCGGCGAGAGATCATGAAACGCATGGCTTGGCCGTGCATAGCAATAGATGCAGCCATGCTCACACCCGCGATAGGGATTGATCGAACGGTCAAACGGGATGTCTGGCGACGTGTTGCGCGTGATGATCGTCTTGGCCTGCTCAACCGTAACCGTGGTGCGCAGGCGCGGCGCGTCCCCATCAAGCAAAGCGCGATCATCAAGCCAATCGCCATCGACCTCGCGCGCATTCAGATTGAACCGCGTCGGCGCGGTGCTGCTCGCAGCGCCTCGTCCGGGGGTGAGGGCAGGGGGTGGCTGTTTTTCCAGCTTTTTCTTGGGGTGAGCCGTCATTTCATAGCCCGCGCGCCTTTTTGAAAAAGGGCGGAAATCTCAGGAAGTTGACACTGAATCGGTATGTTTGTGAGGGGTGCGAATGAGGGGTGGGGGCGTGGGGCGGGTGCCTCTGTCGAGCTTGTGGAAATTGGGTGCAGGGTGGTGATTGTGGTAGGCATGAGAAGAACATATCATGAATATGATCGGTAGGAAAGACTCAGCCGTTCACACATCCCGCAATGGGAACGGCTTCAAGCGAATCTCTGGGATTGAATTTGGGGAAGGGTGGAAAGAGGGGGTAGGTAGAGTTCAGCCGGTTTTGGAAAAACTCGCACTGCTTGTCGCAGTGGTTCAGGGGCAGCTTTCGCTAGGTTCGTCGGTCATAACTCCATCGACGACTTTGAACCATCCACTACCACTCACAAGCCGCTCGCAATATTCCAACAGCAGGTCTTCATTAGAAATTCCCCGTGTTTGATCTTCGGTCATTTTCATTTGCTCCAGCAATTTTTCGCGCTTCGTACCTGTCTGGCCTTCGAGAAAGAATAGAAACAGATCGTAAGGATTTTTGATGCCGTTTGGTATATACTTGATCTTTCCGAAATATGCTTCCTTATGTGCCCGATAATCGGCCAATTGGTATTCTGACATTGGTGTCTTCAAAATATGAGCTTGTTGGTCTTCTGTGTAGATCGCGATTATAGATTCTTTGGCAGTTTCATCCACTATAGCATCGGTGACTTCTCCAATAACATCTGAGCCATCAGGCCCGACGCCTTCGAAACTGTATTTCTCATTGATCTGTACCGGCGGTGCCTCCCCGTGTAGGGTGCTTCCGGGCAGTGAGCCATCAAATGTCGTGGGAAAGCTGAGTAGATTTTTCATACTTTCGCCAACTCTGAGGGCATCGGCATGCTTTTGATCACGGCGATACTTCTCCGACATTCTGTAGCGCCTGGCGCGAGCGAAGTCAGAGATGCCGACGCTTGTCAGAATTGAAAACATCTTTGCAGGGCCTAGCAAGTCGCGGTGATAGGTCATGTTCGTTATGAACACATATGCGGACTTTCCTTCCTCTAATTGCTCTGTTTCGTATTTTGCTATGCGGCGATTTACTGCCGCCACGAAGGCTGGGTGATGTTCGTTGCTGATGTCCGCGCTCATCTCCGTGTTCAGATCAATAAAGATCATCCGCTGGTCGTCGGCGGGCTTTCGCAAGGCAGCATGGAGATGTGTCGCCAAACGAGAAATTGGATTCGTCGCGTTCTCTGGGGGTCACCCCGTCTGTTTCGTTCTTGCCCAAGAGTCCCGCCACGGAGCGCGCCTTGGCTTCAATCCAGTATTTCTGCTTCGTGTCCTTGGAAAAAGCCGCAAACTCGCAATGCTGGGATGCGCGATCAACCTCGTCTTCTAGGGTTAATTCGAACCCTGCAGCGATTAGGATGCGGGCGACCATCAACTCGTAGTAGGCGCCTTGAAAGTTCGACCGATCCTTGAGCCGGGCGATCATCCGGCTTTGCAGTTCTACATTGTGTTCGATCAGATAAAGCGCATAGGCTAGGCCGTAATAACAAGCTAGGACGCCATTCATCTCCATTTGGGTCGGTTCACCCGGTGTTTTGATAGACTCCTTTTGCAGGCGACAAACGGCGTCGTACCATTGCAGAATCGTGTGACGTTCGTGCAAAGGTTTGGCAATCTCG
>JAYTMV010000269.1:0-4075 GCA_043728175.1 Sphingomonadales bacterium | reverse complement strand
CCCGGCTCGGTCGAAATTACTGACGGCGTGCTTTACCGTGCGCGGCTTTACATTCCGGCGCGGGTGCCGACCGGGCGCTATACCGCTGAGACGTTCCTGATCCGCAACGGCAAGATTATTGCGGCGGCGACGCGCGATGTGGAAATTCGCAAGTCGGGATTTGAACGCTTTGTTGCCCGCGCGGCGGAAACATCGCCCTTCACTTACGGTCTGGCGGCTGTGGCGCTTTCGCTGGCCTTTGGATTTGCCGCGAGCGCGATCTTCAAGCGATTTTAACACTCCTAGGTTAACCAGCATTCTGTCGTCACGCGCGTCTTGACCCGACAGGAGTAGCAATGGATTTTCAGTCACACGATCAGTTCGGCCAGTCATATGATCCCTCCGACCCACCCGCACTTGCCCCGCTTGCGGCGCAGCGAATGGTACAAATTGGTTCGGTGCTTGATATCTCGGGTTCGGCATCGCGCGTGCTGCTCAGTTCGGAGGCGATGACGACGCTTTCGGTGGCAAGCGATCCAAGCCTAGCCGCCGCTGGACAAGTCGGCAGCCAGATTAAGGTCAAAGTCGGATCGACATGGCTGATTGCCAACGTCCGCACACTCTCCAAAAGCTTTGATACGCCCGGCCATGTCGTTGCGATGATCGACTTTCTGGGTGAGGGCGATGAAGAACGACTGACGGGCAAAATCTATAACTTCCGTCGCGGTGTCACGCGCTATCCGCGCCCAGATGATCTGGTTTACGCGGCCTCGTCGGAAGATATGCGTCAGCTTTACGCGTCGGACAATCATGCCAATATCGAAATCGGCACGGTCTATCCAACCTCGGATGTGCGCGGTGCGCTCAATGTTGATGCGATGCTCGGTAAGCATTTCGCACTGCTTGGTTCGACGGGTACGGGCAAATCGACTTCGGCGGCGCTGATCCTCCACCGCATTTGTGAACTTGCGCCGCAGGGTCACATCGTGATGATTGATCCGCATGGTGAATATTCCGCCGCCTTCAAAACCAATGGCGCGTTGTTCGATGTCAGCAATTTGGCGATGCCTTATTGGCTGATGAATTTTGAAGAGCATTGCGAAGTCTTCCTCTCAACCGAGGGCAATGAGCGTCAGGTTGACGCCGACATCCTCTCCAAAGCGCTGCTCGCCGCGCGCACCAAAAGTCGGGTGGCCGAAGGGATTGCCAAGCTGACGGTCGACTCGCCCGTGCCCTATCTCCTCTCCGATCTGACCGCGATCATTCAGGCCGAAATGGGCAAGCTTGATAAAGCGGGTGAGAATGCGCCGTATATGCGGGTCAAAACCAAGATTGAAGAAATCAAATCCGATCCCCGCTATACCTTCATGTTCTCAGGGATGATGGTGGCCGATACAATGGCGGGCTTCCTCGCCCGGATTTTCCGCTTGCCCGGCGACGGCAAGCCAATCTCGATCATCGACGTTTCGGGTGTGCCTTCGGATATCACCTCGGTCGTCGTCGCGGTGCTGAGCCGGATGGTGTTTGATTATGCGATCTGGTCGCGCAATGAACCGCAGCGGCCGATCCTGCTCGTCTGCGAAGAGGCGCACCGCTATGTCCCGTCCGAGCGCAATGCCCATAAAAGTTCAGTTGGCAAAATCCTTGGCCGGATTGCCAAAGAAGGCCGGAAATACGGCGTATCGCTTGGCCTGATCACGCAGCGTCCGTCCGATTTGGCTGAGGGCGTACTTTCACAGTGCGGCACGATCATTGCGATGCGGCTCAACAACGAACGCGACCAAGCGTTCGTGAAGGCCGCAATGCCCGAAGGCGCGCGCGGCTTTCTTGATACCATTCCAGCGCTGCGCAACCGTGAGTGCATCGTCTGCGGTGAAGGCGTCAGCATCCCGATCCGCGTCGCGATGGATGATTTGGAGGAAAACAAGCGTCCGGCCTCAAGCGATCCGATCTTCACTCAGCTTTGGCAGCAATCGGGCGGTGAGGATGAAATCATCACCCGCGTCATCAAGCGCTGGCGCAGTCAGGGGAAATAAAGTCTCTTCGCTCGCAATGACGACTCTCTTTCCCTCTAAAACAGCCCCTCTATCCGCCCTTCGCCATCAAGCCTGATCGCTTCGGCTGCGGGCACCCTGGGCAGGCCGGGCATCGTCATAATCTCTCCGCAGATCGCGACGATGAAACCCGCGCCAGCCGCCAGCCGCACCTCGCGGACATGGACGCTATGCCCGGTCGGCGCACCGAGAAGTGCAGGGTCAGTTGAAAAGCTATATTGGGTTTTAGCCATGCAGACGGGCAGGTGGCCGTGGCCTGCCTTCTCCCAAGTTTCGAGCTGACGCCGCACGCTTGGATCAGCGACGGCAGAGGCCGCGCGGTAAATCCGGGTGGCGATGATATTGACCTTTTCAAAGAGCGTTTCACTATCATCATAAAGCGGGGCAAATTGAGCGCCGCCGCCTTCAGCCAGTTTGACCACGGCCTGCGCCAATCCTTCCGCCCCCGCGCCGCCCTCTGCCCAGTGGCGGCAGAGGATCGCTTCGCAGCCATGCGCGGCGGCGGCCTCACGGATCACCGCAATCTCGGCCTCGCTATCGCTCACAAAATGGTTGATCGCAATGACCGCAGGCACACCGAACTGCCGGATATTTTCGATGTGGCGGATCAGGTTGACACTGCCCCTACGCACTGCCTCGACATCTTCGCCAGCCAGATCAGCCTTCGCCACACCGCCATTCATTTTGAGCGCGCGGACGGTGGCGACGATAACGACGGCGCTGGGCGAGAGACCTGCCTGACGGCATTTGATATCGAAGAATTTTTCCGCGCCCAAGTCAGCGCCAAAGCCGGCCTCAGTCACGACATAGTCACCAAGCGAGAGCGCGGCCTTGGTCGCGATCACTGAATTGCAGCCATGCGCGATATTGGCGAACGGCCCGCCGTGAAGGATCGCGGGATTGCCCTCAAGCGTCTGGACGAGATTGGGCTTGATCGCTTGGGACAGCAGCACCGCCATCGCGCCGTCAGCTTTCAAATCACGCGCGGTGACTGGCTGACGGCCTCGGGTGTAGGCCACCACAATCCGCCCAAGTCGTGCCTCCAAATCGGCCAAATCAGTGGCGAGGCAGAAGATCGCCATCACTTCAGATGCTACGGTGATATCAAACCCGCTTTCACGCGGATAACCGTTCGCCACGCCGCCGATCGACTGGACAATGTCACGCAGCGCGCGGTCATTCATGTCCATCACCCGCCGCCACACGATCCGCCGCACATCAATCCCAAGCGCATTGCCCCAATAGATATGATTGTCGATCATCGCGGCGAGCAGATTATGCGCCGCCGTAATCGCATGAAAATCGCCGGTGAAATGAAGGTTGATATCCTCCATCGGCGCAACCTGCGCATAGCCGCCGCCCGTTGCTCCGCCCTTGGTGCCAAAGCACGGGCCGAGAGAGGGCTCACGCAGCGCGAGCACAGCCTTGCGCCCAATCCGGTTGAGCGCGTCAGCCAGCCCAACTGAGGTTGTCGTCTTGCCCTCACCCGCAGGGGTGGGGTTGATCGCAGTCACAAGGATCAGCTTGCCCGTCTGCACGTCCGACGCGGGTGCCAGCGCAAGCTTGGCCTTGTAATGGCCGTAAGGTTCAACCGCCGCGTCCGCGATGCCGAGTTTGCGGGCGATTTCAGCGATTGGCAAAAGCGTCGCCGCGTTCGATATGTCTATGTCAGTCTGCATAAGCATTGGTAGCCAGACAGATGGCAAGTTGGCAAGGGGGCGGCGGTTACACAGTTCCCCCATTCCCCGCTTACCCTGAGCGCAGTCGAAGGGCATTGCCGAGCGAAGCCGAGGCCAGCACACCCAAGTCCTCGGCTGCGCTCGGAAAAGTGCTTCGACAAGCTCAGCATAAACGGAAACGGCAATGCCCTTCGACTTCGCTCAGGGTGAACGTTGTGTGGTGGATAACATCACCCCGTTACACGGCGACGAACCCGAAATAGTCGTTGCGGGCATATATTGCGGCTTGGAGGAATTCTTCGGCGTCGGCTTGCGCAGTGCCGGGGATGTCTTTCCTTGCGATGTGGGCGTCGAGTTCTTCCT
>JAYTMV010000268.1:0-8836 GCA_043728175.1 Sphingomonadales bacterium | reverse complement strand
GTGCTTGAACGCGAGATTGAGCCAGACGCGGCATTTGACGTTGCTCATCTCGACGAGCTTTGGCAGGCCGAACAATGGGGCGAAGATTGGATGGCCGCCGACGCGCGCACGCTGCGCCGTGCTGACTTTGTGTCAGCCTGTCGGTTCCTGCGGTTGCTGAACGACGGCTGACGGCGCTGGCATTTCCGCCGCGACAGGCAGGAACCAGCGCGCAATCACAAGGCCAGCCACAATCAACATCGCTGAATCCGCGATGAAGGTATATGTCCAATACGTCCAATCATGGTGCAACCAGATCGGATTGCCGAGGTTGATCATCGCCGAGGCGGCAACCGAAAACAGGATGACGATTTTAGCGCGTGAGGCAAAATCGGGGATGCGCCGATCAAGCGTACTGAGCGCAGCCGCGATCAGGATGCAGACGATCAGTTCCTGCAAAAAGCCATAACCAATCCCGCTCATATCGCTGAGTGAAAAGCCCTTGCTGTTATAAAATACCGTTGCCACCGGCCCCTGCCCGTAAAGCGTCGTGCCAGACTGTGTTGAGGGATCAGGCACCATATATGTGCCTGTCTGCGGCAGGTTCGCCGCGAGTGCCGCTTGGACTGCGGCGCTTTGCGTCTCATTCGCGCTCGAATAAGCGACCATACCAATCGGCGTCGCAAAGAAAATAAAACCCGTCACAAACATCGCAACGGCAGCAGCAAAACTACCAATGGCTAACTTAATCATGACGATGGCGCTCCCTACATTGTAATGCAGTGGAGGCTATACCCATTGGGGCAGAGGCTCAAGCGCCTACTTCATTAGCCCGCGCACGAAGCCAATGAGGCCGGTTTGGCGGCTTCGCTTCAATCGTTCAGAAACGAGGATCGCGTTGACCTTTTCAAAACAGTGCTCAACATTATCGTTGACCAGCACATAGTCATACCCATCCCAGTGGCTGATTTCAGCGGTAGCACGTGACATGCGCGCATCGATCACTTCATCGCTATCAGTGCCACGCAAACGCAGACGGCGCTCAAGCTCCTCCATCGACGGCGGAAAAATAAACACGCGGACAACATCACCACCCGCAAGCTGATAAAGCTGCTGCGCGCCCTGCCAATCAATGTCGAACAGCACGTCGCGGCCGTCGGACAATGCCTTTTCCACCGCACCGTGCGGCGTGCCATAACGATGACCGAAGACATGCGCCCATTCAAGAAATTCGCCCTTGGCAACCATTTCCTTGAAAGTTGGCGTATCAACGAAATGATAATCACGCCCATCAACCTCACCAGGGCGCGGTGGGCGGGTCGTTGCCGACACCGACATCTCAAGCCCGGCATCTGACGCAAGCAGCTTACGCGCGATCGTCGATTTGCCCGCACCTGACGGCGACGACACGATGAAAAGAATACCCCGTCGTTTGAATTTGAACGGGTCTGATGTAATTGCGACGGCCATATGCGCTCGTGCCCGCAACGATGGGGCTGCGTCAACATCGCCTGCGTGTGAAAATTATGTCAGCTTGGCTCAATCACATAAATTTCGCCGTCAAAATCGACGATATAAAGATTGCGCGCCTGATCAACGCCAAAGCTTGCAACATTGGTAATTGTACCCGCCACGGGGACAAAACTGATTGAGCGCAGCGTGAATGCGCTTGATGCCACCGTCTGACCCTGAACAAGGTTGGTGGCAGGAATACTGAAAATTACCGGACGGACGAAATCGGCAAAAATATATTGCCCCTGAAGCGCCTCGACTGGCCCTCGGTAAACATAGCCGCCAGTCACAGAAAAGCCCTGCGTCGGCCCAGTGCCGTGGCTATATTCAGCGACAGGCGGCGTTGCGCCAGCTGGTGGCTGACCACCAAATGTCCGCGTACCTTCAAGCCGCGCCCAACCAAAGTTGAGGCCCGCCTCGCCAGGGCGGATCAAATCTATTTCTTCAATCAAGTTTTGTCCGACATCGCCGATATAGAGATTGCCAGTGACGGAATCGAAACTGTTGCGAAACGGATTACGCAGGCCAAGCGCATAGATTTCAGGCGCCCCCCCACCACTTGCAAACGGATTGCTTGCAGGAATTGCATAATCGCGGTTTGCATCGCTGATGAAGGCATCACTGCGGACATCAATGCGCAGAATTTTGCCGAGCAGATTATTCCTGTTCTGCGCATTATCCTGCGGATCACCGCCGCTACCACCGTCACCACTGCCAATATAGAGAAAGCCGTCTGGGCCGAATTCGATCCAGCCGCCATTATGGTTGGAGAATGGCTGGGTGAAGGTGAGAATGACATCTCCAGCCTGATCGGCAGGAACATTATTATTCGCAGGCACGCGGTAGCTGCGAATTTCAGTATTTCCGGCCAAGTTGGTGACGTTGACGTAGAGCATTCGGTTGCCGCTAAAATCGGGCGAAAGCGCAAGACCGAGCAACCCGCGCTCGCCCCCGCTCGATATGGTCGAAGCGATATCAAGCAGCGGCACTGGATCAATCGCCCCGGTCACTGGATTGAGAATGCGAATCCGCCCCGCTTGCTCAGCGACCAGCACCCGGCCCGAATTATCCGGCAGCGGGATCAAACCGAGTGGCGCTGTAAAGCCACTGCCCACCCGTCGCACACGGAACGCGCCGTCAGAACGATCCGTGACTGTGATCGCAACGTCAGCGGTGAGCGTAAAGCGCGTATCAGTAAACCCTATCCGCACGAGATAGACATTGTTCCGATCAGCATCGACTGGATTTTCAAAATCGGGCGCCGCGACAAACGACAATGCGCCAGCAGCCGTAATCGCGAAGCGCGCAGCATCTGCCCCACCTGCAATTGAAAATGTTAGCGCACCATTGTTCCCCGGTGTTGCTGTCGCTGTATAAACTGTACCAGTGCTATTTTCTGACACATTCTGCGCCGTGGCCGAGGTAAATACTGGCGGCAGATCAAGCGGCTGTGGTGGTGCATTCGTATCACCATCGCCGCCGCATCCAACCAAGGCCAGCAATACAAAAGGCAAAAACGTTCGGAAAAAGCGCGTAAGAACCATAAAAGCCTCGACAGTCTCTGCCTTACCCCGCAACCAAAGTTTAACTGACTTCGCTGCAAACTCAAATCAATTGGTCGAACAGGGGGAACATCATGGCTGATATTTCACGCAAATATTGGTTGATCACAGTGGCGATCTTCATTGTTGTCGCCGCGATCCTCTTTGCGATGGAGCGCCCACCCATCTGCACCTGCGGTTTCGTCAAGCTGTGGGAGGGTGAGGTTAACGGCCCCGGCAATAGTCAGCACATCGCCGATTGGTACACGCCGAGCCACATGATCCACGGGATGCTCTTCTTTGGGCTTGGCTGGTGGTTGCTGCGCCGCCGTCCGGTTGGCGCTTGGCTGATCATGGCGACGATCCTAGAACTTGCTTGGGAGGTCCTTGAAAACACGCCGATGGTGATCAATCGTTACCGCGAGGAAACGATGGCGCTGGGCTATTCGGGCGATTCCATCCTCAATTCAATTGCCGATGGCGGTTGGATGATTGCGGGGTTCCTGATCGCTGCACGCCTGCCGTGGAAAGCAACAGCGGCGATCATCGTCGTGTTCGAGCTATTTACGCTTTATATGATCCGCGACAATCTGACGCTCAATATACTGATGCTGGTTTATCCGCTTGAGGCGATCAAACTGTGGCAGGCCGTGGGTTAGTCAAGATAAGGGTCAACGAGTGCTTGAAGATCAACCGGTACAATTGAAACCACCTCAAGCTCGGTATCTTCACCGTCCCAATTGGACGCTGACAGCCGTTCATCACGCTCAGCGAGCAACCCACCAATCATCGGTTTTGTGAGATGCACCATTGCGGTCAACCAAGCGTTAACGAGCGGATCACCATCAGCATCGGTTAAATCAAAACTATCAATCACCGCCATAATATCACTATGGCTGAACAGCCATTCGTCACAGACCCAGCGGTTGACGGTGAAAATAGCTGTTGGCAGCCCTTCAGGGCTTACCGAAAGTGCTGCAAGATGGACGACATCGGCCCGGTCAGCCTCAATATCTACGGGCGCGCATTTCGCGCCATTTGGTTGTTCCATGGCCAATCTAGGCAAAAATAAATGAAAATGACCATGTTCGCCAGCGCCGCGTTCTTCAACGGGGTGGCAGTGATAAAAATAGCGTGAGCCGTTATGCGGGCTGACCGCATCATGTTCTGGATAATGTTCCCACAGAGTCGCTTCAACTTCGGGCGGCAGAACGCGGCGCATCAGCGGAATGCCCGACTGGTGCATCGCAATGGTCGTTTCAACCAGTGATAGTGCAGCCTGTTGAGGGGACATAATCAACCAGAAAAAGCCGGGGGCAGCGATACCACGCTGCCCCCAAGAGGTGGAGAAAATATCGTAAATTATGCCTTAGGGCTGCACTTCGCTGCACAGCAACCAGCCTTAGGCGCGCAAGGCTTAGCTGCACAGCAGCCTTTCTTTGCAGCACAAGGCGCAGCGGCACAGCAGCCTGCCTTAGCGGTTTTAACCTTCTTGGCCTTCTTTGGCTTGGCTGTGCAAGCGCCACAGCTACTGCGCGAAATTGGTGCGCATGTTGCTGATGCGGCGGTTGGCGCGATTGCCATCGTGAGGCCGCCCGCTACCGCGAGCATTGTGGCGAGATTAAGTGATTTTGACATAAGTGAGCTCCTTAAAAATAATGTGATCAGGGCTATTACCCTTGGCCCGGAATGGGCGTGCGACGAACACCGACGGATTCTTTGAACGCAGCCTGATGATCAGGAAATTTTCTGCCATTCGCCGTTGGCTTGCTTGATGAAACCAGCGACATCCTTGTTCCACTTATCCTGAACACCCTTATTATAGTTCAGATAAAGCTTGCCGCCGACCACGCGGTAATATTCTGGATCACCCGGCGCTTTGCTGCCGCCAGCCATCGCCCAAGCACAATAGCCACCATATTGCGGGGCGAATTTGGCTGGAGTGGCCTTGAATGTATCCGCGTTGGCCTTGCTCGCGAAATGATAGGTCGCGCTGTTATATGTAACTGCAAACGCCTTATCGCCCTTTTGCGGGGTGCCTTTCCCTGTGAAATAGCTGGTAACGTCATAACCGCCAGCGGCAACGGAACCGAATAATCCGGTGTAGGTTGGCTTTGCAATCGCAGGAGCCGATGCGCCAAGCGCGACAACACCAAGCGCAATTGCGACGCCGAAACTTTTAAGAATTTTGGTCATTTTTTCACCCTCATATTTTGTGATCTCTGTCACATTTCGGATGAGGAGCTGCGTTGGTTACAGCTTCAGGTGATTATATTTATCCGCGCAACACACCAACCTCAGCGAATGGCGTCACTTCATCAGGCGGCGTACCCGCGTCGGCGAGCTCGCGTTGCCAGATACCGACATCATTCCACTGCCCGCTCTTATAACTCACCTCACGGTACGCGCCAGCACGGCGGAAACCGGCGGCCTCATAAAGTTGAATCAGGCGGTCATTGGGCGTCATCAGTGTTGAGATCGCCTGCGTGAAATTCTGCGCGATCATCGTTGCGATCAGGCTGTTCAAAAGTGAGCGTTTGATGCCCTTGCCCTCAAGTTCGCCCGCCGAATAGACCGCAACCTCAGTTACAAAACGGTAGGTTGGCCCCGCACGAAACGGTTTGCCATAGGCGTAGCCAAGTACAACGTCGCTTTCAGTGTCAACCGCCACAATCCAGGGATACAGCCCGTCATGCGCGGTCATCCGTGCGCGCATCCCCTTGGTTCCCGGCGTTTCGGATTCAAACGAGACAGCGTTGGTCACCACATAAGGTGCATAAATCGCCGCAATCGCGGCAGCGTCGTCGGGGGTGGCGGCGCGGATATCAATCATTGAAAAACCTGTTTTTGATCTGAGTGAAGATGTTTGTCGGTGTTGGGCTTATCACGGTTGGCGGGCATGACAAACAACGCACCTGCACCGCCGGGCCTGTAATAACCGACGCGGCATCGCCTATGCCCGCAACAAACGCGGCCTGCTGCTGACGCAATAATTGCGTGATGATATCAGTGCGCGAGGTTTTCGCCGTTCCCCAACCCGCGAGCAAGCCCGACAAATAACTCTCCTTTGGCGCAAGAACGACCCGGCGAACATCACCCGGCGCGATCTTGGCGCGCTTGGCGGCTTCGGCAACGGCGTCATCTAGCGAACCAAACGCGTCAACCAGCCCAAGCTGACGCGCAGTGCCGCCATCCCAGACGCGCCCTTGCGCAATTTCGGCAACCTTTTCGAGCGGCAATTTGCGTGACGCCGAAACCAGTTGAAGAAACTGGGTGTAGATATTTTCTACGCTCGTTTGAATGAAACTGTCAGTCTCAGGGTTGAAACCGCCGATAAAGTCAGGCTGTCCCGAAAGCGGGGTCGTTGTTACGCCGTCACTGGTAACCCCGTAGCGGCCAAGCGTGTTTTCAAAGCTTGGGATGATCCCAAAGACGCCAATTGATCCAGTGATCGTTGACGGTTCAGCAAAAATTTTATCGCCTGCCATCGCGACCCAGTAACCACCCGATGCGGCAACATTGCCCATTGAAACGATAACGGGCAGGCCGGCCTTCTTGGCCTCCATCAGCGCGAGCCGGATTTTTTCGGAGGCCAGTGCTGAACCGCCCGGTGAATCGACGCGCAGCACCAATGCCTTGAGATTCTTCTTGGCAAGGCCTTCACCGATAAGTGCTGAAACAGTATCGCCGCCAGCCGATCCGCCCGGCGCTTCGCCGTCAACAATCGTGCCTGCGACGTGGATGATGCCAACTGCATCACCGCTCATGCTACGCGGATTGGCCTTGATATAATCGGCAATCCGGCTTGATCGAAAGCCTTCGCGCGCATCTTCATCTTCACCCGCCAGCGTAGCTACGCGCGCGGAGAAGGCTGTGTAATCTCCTAGCTTGTCAACCATTCCGGCCTTTAGGCTTGCCTCAGCAAGTGACGCACCGGTGCCATTTGTTCCGGCAAGCGGGTCTTTAATAAAGGCGGCAAGCTGCGCCTTTGGCCGTGCCTTAGCCACACGCTCCTGCCAATCGGCCCAGATTACATCGGCCAGCGCTTGATTGGCGGCCTTCGCCTCGGCCGATTGCTGCGTCAGCGTGAACGGCTCGACAAAGCTCTTATATTTGCCGACGCGGTAAACATGGACATTAACCCCAAAACGGTCAACCAGCCCCTTGAAATAAGGCTGCCTGCCCCCCGGCCCCGCAATCGCCGCTGCCCCCATCGGATCAAGCCAAACCTCACTTGCGTGCGCGGCAAGGCTGTAGTTCTGATCATAATATCCAGTGGCAAACGCAAGCACGGGCTTTTTCGCGGCCTTCACCTTATCGAGCCGCTCGCCAATATTCTGGAGCGCAACCCGGCCCGCCCCGGCAAACCGGTCAAGATCAAGCACAACGGTTTTGATATCATCGTCGGTCGCGGCAACATCAAGCGCATTGAGGACATCATCAAGCTGATACTGCGTGCCAACCGTACCATCACCGAGCAGGAAACTGCGCGCGTCAATCTCAGTTTTTTGATCAACAATCGGCCCGTCAAATGCAAGCAGGAGCGCACCGCCCTTGCCGCGCGCTGCGTTGGGATCTGCTGACATCACGGCATAAAGCGCACCAAAGAACAGCAGCATGAAGATCAGAACAAGCCCGTCCTTCACCCCAACCAAGATACCCCACGCAAGTTTTACAAGCTTCATAACACCGCCTAAGCATTTACTATCGTAATCCCGGCGTTAAAGCGACTTTGCCAAACTGTAAACGCGATAAGCCCGATCTTATCTGCGAACGGTGTACCGCATTCTACCAGCGGATAAGGCGCGGCACGATTAGCCGACCTGCAACGGCGCAGAGCGTTACCGCAACGCTGTACCAAAACCCGATATAAAAGATGCTGACCGAGTTGCAGTAGACGTTAAAACTGAATGTGCCAAAACTGCCCGCCGCTATGCCGACCAACCAGCCCGCCCGATTGAGCGCAATTGGTGCGCCGCGCCGCAACCACCATGTCATGAAACTTGCGATCCAGAGCGCGCTGACGCTGCTGATCATCAGACAGCGCGGGCCAAATTCAAAATCGAGCATGAACAGATCAAGTGGCTGGCCCGAAGCAGAAAGATAGATAAATTTGGCGAGTGCCGCAAAAGGCAGCACCGCCGCCGCCGCAAGTGCCCACACCCAGCCATTTTGCACTTTACCAACCGAAGGGCGCGCCATCGCAGACACAGCAAGCGTGGTTGCCAGGCCAAGCAGCAGCAATAGCCCTGCGCGAATGATGACGATCGGATGCGGGTTGCCTGCAAGAACATCACCGCGCATCCCGTAAGTCAGCGCGACAATCACTGACGCGACAAATGTGGCCCCCACCGCCAACAGCAGAGTATCGCGACGCTTTAACACACGCACAGGTGTCAAATCATCAACCAGAGCGCTTATATCAAACTGTACCATCTTCATTCTCTTTCAACCAGCGCGGCCAATTTTTTAAGGCCACGGTGAATATTCACTTTGACAAGCGGCTCCGATTGACCGCTGCGCAGCGCGGCCTCGCTAATCGATAGCCCATCAATCTTAACCATTCGAATAACATACGCCTGCTTTTCGGGCAGATGCTCAAGCAAGCGGTCGATACTAATCCGCGCGATAATGCCCGATTCATCGGACGCAACGCTTAATTCTGCGACAAGCTCGGTCTCATCGGCGCGGTAGGTTTTGCGCAATTGATCAACCCAGCGGTAACGCGCGATCGCCGCCAGCCACGGCAAGAACGGCCGTGAAGGCTCATACGTCGCGCGCTTCCGGTGGAGCGAGATCAGCGT
>JAYTMV010000267.1:0-2245 GCA_043728175.1 Sphingomonadales bacterium | reverse complement strand
CAACTCCTGCCAGGCGCTTTGCAGCCTGTAGCCGATATAGGGCCAGTGAGCGTTTGCTTCGTATGATATGACACCGCCACCTTTGACCCGAAAGACAACAGCCTATTACGGCGCGGCAATTGGCCCGCTGGCAATTGTTGGCCTGCCGTTCACGGTTTACCTGCCGCCCTACATCGCCGAAGGCGGGGTCATTGCGGTTGGTCTTGTCGGCTTGCTGTTTTCGATCTGCACCTTGTGGGACGGTGTGGTTGATCCGCTAATCGGCACTATGATTGACCGGGTACACGCCGGGCCAGCGCCGCATCGCCGCTGGATACGGATCGCGGCCGCCCCGATTGCGCTCTTATTGGCGCTGATCGTGTTGGTTGGCGATACGCTGCCGTTCGCATTGCTGTTGGTTGTGATGATTGTTTTCTATTCATCAAGCAGCTTGTTTGATGTGGCGCATCTTTCGTGGGGCGCAGCACTTGCTAATGCGTCAGATGCCAATTCTCCCGATAATAGCAGTCGCGTGTTCGGTGCGCGTGAGGTTGGCGCAAAGACAATGCTAATCGCAGCGTTTGCAGCGCCTGCGCTTGCGCAACTCCTGATTCCAGGGCTGGGTTTGCAAGGGCGGATTATCGCCTACGCCAGCCTCTTTCTGTTTGCGATGCCGCTCGCGCTCTGGGCCATTGCGCGCATTCCGGCGCGGGTGGTTACGCCTGAACCCGGCATTGGTTGGCGCGGTGAGGTCATACAGACGCTCAGTTTTCGGCCATTTCTGGCTCTCGTCGCCGTTCAGTTGCTCAGTGCCTTTGCCTTTGGTGCGCTTACGTCGCTGTTTATTTTCTTTGCTGACGGTACACTCGGGCTTGATAATCGTAGCGCGCTGTTGCTGTTTGGCACCTTCATCGGCGGCGCGCTGTTCACGCCCATGTGGACGGCACTTGCCCGGCGTTTTGGCAAGCCGCGCATGATGATTGCGATGGCGGTTTGGCTCGTGTCGATCCTGGGCGGGTCATTTCTGTATCTGCCGCAGGGGCTGACCCAATCAATCATCTTTTCTACCTTGGTGGGATCGGGTTTTGCCAGTCTCATTTTCATTCACGGGATGATCGCCGATCTTGCCCCGCTAGACCGGGCGCGCTGTGGGCGGGATCGCACTGCGCTGCTTTATGCAATCATCAATGTCGTCCAGAAAATAGGCAGTGCGCTCGCGATTGCGCTCTGTTATGCACTCCTTGATTGGTTCGGCTTTGACCCAAAACGGGCGGCAGAATCATCGGGTATCATCCATTTGCTATTTGTTGGATTGCCAGCGCTCAGTTGGTCAATCATGTGTCTATTCCTGATCTATTTGGTGCGCGAACCGGCACTTGCCTTAAGACCCGTTAGAGACTAAAGCGCGACTCATTCCAAATCAGTAAAAGCCTTTATCCGGCTCTCCGGGCGACGGGTTTTGGCTGATTGGATAGAAAGAGCGAAGGCAGTATGGCACGAACAACCCCAGGTGAATTTATGCGGCAGGTGCGCGCTGAAACCGCGCGCGTTGTATGGCCAACCGGGCGCGAAACGATCATGACGACGGTGATGGTTGTGATCATGACGACGATCCTTGGCCTCTTTTTCTTTGGCCTTGATAGTTTTTTTAGCTGGATTGTGAAATCCTTGCTCTCACTCGTCTGATTTCAGGAATAGACCCACATAATGTCACGCTGGTACATCATTCACGCTTACTCAGGCTTTGAGAATAAGGTTCGCGACGCAATCATGGCGGATGCGACGCGGCTTGGCCTCGAAGCGCTGGTTGATGCGGTCGAAGTGCCAACTGAAACGGTGACTGAGGTGCGGCGCGGCAAAAAAATACAGTCGGAAAAGAAATTTTTCCCCGGCTATGTCCTCGCCAAGCTCAACATGAATGATGACGTGTATCATCTCGTCAAAAATCAGCCAAAGGTCACCGGGTTCCTTGGGAGTATGGGCAAGCCGCAGGCGATCAGCGAATCAGAGGCCGCGCGCATTCTGAATACCAAAGAAGCCGCCGCCGCTGCGCCCAAAACGCGCGTTACGGTTGAGTATGAAATTGGCGATTCGGTTAAGGTGCTTGACGGGCCGTTTGCAAGCTTCAACGGGATCGTTGAAGAAATTGATTTCGACAAGGGCCGGGTCAAGGTCAGCGTCAGCATCTTTGGCCGGGCAACCCCGGTTGAACTTGAATTTGAACAGGTTGAATTGTCGAAATAAGCATTCCGGTGAGAGCCGGATA
>JAYTMV010000266.1:0-6600 GCA_043728175.1 Sphingomonadales bacterium | reverse complement strand
GCCCCGTCCAGCCGCGTCCGCCATCATAGCGGATGAAGCCGTCGCGCAGCGCTTCTTCGGCATAGCTTTGCACTTGCGGATCAAGCGAGGTGCGAATCCACAAGCCGCCGTCATAAACGCTGAACGGATTGCGCCCGCCTTCGGATGTTTCGCCGAATTTGGTGATCAGTTCGCGGCGAACCTCTTCAAGGAAATAACCCCCGGCAAGATCGTTGGTTGAGGAACTCCGCGTGACCAGGCCAAGCGGACTGGCCATTGCGGTTTGGTAATCAGCCTCATTGATGAATTCATTCTCAAGCATTTCCTTGAGCACAAATGCACGCCGTGCCAATGCGCGGTCAGCGTTTTTGGCGCGGCCATAAGTTTCGGGCGCCTTGGGCAGGATCGCGAGAAACGCCATTTCGGCAATCGAAAGCTCACCCACGTCCTTGGTGAAATAAGCGCGCGCGGCCGCCTGAACGCCGAAGCTGTTACGGCCAAGCGCGATCTGATTGAGGTAAAGCTCCATGATCTGCTTCTTGGTCAGCGTCGATTCAATCCGCTTGGCTAGGATCGCTTCCTTGACCTTACGGACATAGCTGACCTCGTTGGTGAGCAGCAGGTTCTTGGCGACCTGCTGGGTGATCGTTGACGCGCCGACCTTGCGTCCCGAACTGCCAATGTTGGTGATCATCGCCGAAACAATGCCGGGATAATCAAGCCCACTATGTTCAAAAAAGGTCTTATCCTCCGCCGCCATATAGGCGTGAACCAGCGTGATCGGGAATTCATCGTAGCGCAGTTGCACCCGCCGTTCGCGCGCGTAGCTGTGCACCGGCGTACCATCAAGCCCGCGCACGTTGGTGGGCAGCGGTGGTTCATAGGTTTTGAGACGATCAACCGAAGGGAGGTTGCGTGCAAAGGTCAGCCAGATCACAAGCCAGCCTAGCAAAATAAGCCCGAGCGCATAGCTTGCCAGACGGAACCAACGCTTTTCCCAGTTTTGCGATAGCGTGGCCGCAAAGCCGCTAGTTTCGCGGCGCAAGCGCAATTTTAGACTTGGGGACTCTGACGCATTATCCATGGTGCAAAGCGTCTAACAGCTTTGACCGTGATTTCCAGTGCGAAGGCGTAACATCCAAAGAGTAAGGGTGCGGACAGTGATTGCCCGCACCCTTTCGCTTGCGCATTTGATAAAAATGTTAGGCAAGGAGGAAATTGCGCACGGGTTGAACAGGCGCACGTTGTGCCGGATTAGTGGTTGCATCGTTGAATGCCGAACCAAGATTGCTCGCAAAATTCAGGAAGTTGCCAAACAGTAGGAACTGGCTGAATATGCCGCCAAGCTCACTTAGGTTTTGCAACTGGCTGCCAGGCCCGAACTCGCGGCCAACGCGCGTTGCGTCAAGATCCTTCTGCGTGGCGAGTGTGCCGTTATCAGTCATCCAGCCGCTGCCGCACTCATTTTCGCTGAGCGTGTAGCCGTCGCGGTGCGCCGCATCGACAGCACGTCCGTCATTTGACAGCGTCATTTTGAGATCGCCGAGCTTGTTCTGGCTCACGCCGTCAATCACCAGCGCGTTTGAACCCTTGGTGACAACCACTTGGCTCGCGACATAGGCGTTGGGATTGCCGCCCCACTGCTCGGTGTTGATCGTAATCTTAGTGCCGTTTTCGAGCGTGAAGGTCGTCGTGCCCCAGAAATCATAAGCCTGCTTGCCATCAATTTCGACATGCGGATCACCCCAGATGCGGGTGCGTTCGCCGGTCTTGTCATTGATGATGCTGATTTGGCTTGAACGCTCATCAATTTCGAGACGGTTGCCGTCGCCGAGATCGACCTTAGCGGTGTTGCCGCCGGTCATGCTTGCTGTCCATGTGTTCTTGGGCTCCGGCAATACGCACGGGCCACAAGGGGGGAAGCCACATGCGGGCGGTGTACCGCAGCCAATATTGAAAAGATTGGGCAGTTGCGGAAATCCGAAAGGCCCGCTGCCCAGCCGATTGAAAAACTGGCCCATGATGCCTGCCGCCATCACAAACGAAGCCCCATCAACAATTGATCGGCGATCACACCCACAACGTCCGTTCTGCTGTGGTGCGAAGAAATTTTGTCCAGCAACATTATTCATAGCATGTCTCCCGTTTTGCACATCCTGAGGGTTGGCTTGCGGGACTGCATCCCAACCGATTGTCCGATATATGGATCAATCCGGCGCACGGCACACTCCGCGATTCGATTAGAAAAGCTAATCGAATCGATTAGTTTTTGATTAAATTTTGCGCCCTAAACGGCCTGCGCACTCCACAGCATAGTGCCAGGCAACCCGGCCTGACCGTGCCCCGCGCTGTGCCGCCCATGTCAGCGCACCCGCAGGATCATAAGCAAATCCGTAAGTTTTTGCATAAACCGCAATCACCCTGAGATAGGCATCCTGATCACATACATGGAAGCCAAGGCTCAGCCCGAATCGGTCGGCAAGCGCAAGGCTGTCATCAACCGAGTCGCGCGGGTTAATGGCGCTGACCTGCTCGGCCATGTCACGCGCGACGATATGACGGCGGTTTGAGGTGACATAAATCCGCGCATGTGCTGGCCGGGCGTTTGCGCCGCCCTCAAGCACTGAACGCAGCAACCGCGTCGATTGATCCTGCCCCTCAAACGCAAGGTCATCAATGAAGATCACCGCCGCGCGCGGCCAATCCGCAATCGCAGCAAATAGCCGGGGCAGGTCGGCGATCCGGTCTGGTGCAATCTCGATCAGTGTAATCGCGGTGCCCGCGCTTTGAAGTGCCGCGACACAGGATTTGACGAGCGCTGATTTGCCCGATCCGCGTGCACCCCACAGCAGGATATCATGCGCGGCATGTCCGGCGGCAAGACGTCGGCTATTTTCCAGTACAGCGTCACGCTGCGCATCAATGCCAGTCAGTTGATCAATCGGTAGCGGAGCAAAGCTGGTTGCGGCGGTAAGGCCATGCGCGCTCCAAACATAGGCAGCAGACGAAGGGTCAACAGGCGTAACAGGCGGCGGCGCAATCCGTTCAAGTGCTGCGGCAATACGTTCAAAGAGAGCAGGATCAGTCACACTCCGCGAATATGGCGCGTAAGCTTGCTAAGCAATCCTAAATCCGGTTGAGCAAGTTTTGCGCCGCGTTACGTTCAGCAAAATCGGGCATTGCGAGTGCGGCTTGCAGGTGCGGCTTGGCCCCGGCTTTATCGCCGCTTTCCACCAGCAATTGCGCAAGCTGAAACCGGAGCAGCGGCGCGTTGGGTGCAATCGCGACTGATTTTTTGAGCAGCGCAATCCCGCCATTTTTATCCTTGCCGCTTTTGTAAAGCATCCAGCCATAGCTGCTGGCGAGCGCAGGATTGCTGATCGCCATGGCATAGGCGGCCCCGGCATAGGTAAGCGCGCGGTCATTATTGCCCTGACCAAACCACGCCCACGCAAGTTTATTGAGGATCGTCGCATCGCGGTTGCCAAGCCGTTCGCGTAAGCCGTCGAGCATCGCTATGGCAACGTCCCACTGCCCGGTTGCCATAAAATGATCCGATGCGAGCAAAAGTGCGGCCACATTGCGCGGATTTTGCGATAGAAACAGGTCAAGCACGCGCACCGCGCCCGCAGTATCGCCGCTCCGCCGTTTGGCATCAATCAGACGCAGCGCGATGGGTTCGGAAAAGCGAATATTCGCGGCTTTCTCATAAGCCATGACGCCGTCGGCATTCCGCCCAAGCGCGATCAGTGCATCGCCGACCAGCACATGGGCTGCGGGGGCGCCGGGGTTAAGATCGCGCAAATGCTCTGCACTGCGCAGCGCTTGGGCGATTTGACCGCTGCGGATTAAACCCGTGATACGCGGGATTGCAACATCGGCATTGTCGGGGTTGCCGCCGTTGACCATCGCCATCCGCGTGAGGTCGCTTGTCATGTCAAACGGCACAGCTTCGCCGCGCACGGGGAGGGCGGCACGGTCAAGATATGCGGCCGCTGCCGTGCGGTCTCCCACATCTTCATAGGCGCGGCCAATGACCGACAGGGTGTAGCTATCGGCGTCGTCACGTTTTGCGACAGGTTCAAGCACTTTAATCGCCGAACGCGGATCGCCCGCGCGCCACATCGCCGTGCCAAGCAAGCGGCGTGCTTTCAGATTTTCGGGCTGTGCCTTCACAATATCATCAAGCTGGGTAATCGCTTGCTCACTATTGCCCGTTGAAAGGTCAAGCACCGCCTTTAACAGCCGGACGCCGGGCACATCGTCCATTTTCTCGTCAATGCGGTAAAGCAGTGTGCGCGCCAGATCGGGTTTGCCTGCACGCGCGGCGAGCACGGCTTGGAGATAGCGCGCATCGGGATTGCCGGGTTCAACCGCCTGAATCCGTCGCGTCATGGTGAGCATATCGCGCGCCATTCCGGCCTCTCCGAGTGTAGCCGCAGCCTGCACCATTGCGGACACATTGTTGGGGTCAAGCGTGAGAATGCCATCAAACCAAGGGAGAGCCGCGATCAGGCCGTATTGATCGCGGACAAGCCTTCCCATCAACATCATCGCATCGATATTGCGCGGGTTGAGATCGACTGCACGCGTTGCTGCCTCAATTGCGCCGCCAACATTGCCGCCAATCAAGCGGAAATTTCCAATATCAGTCCAAAGCTGCGCGCTTTTGGGGGCAAGAGCGATAGCGCGGTCAAAATGTTTCGCAGCGAGCGGAATATCGCCGCGCGCCATTGCGGCACCCGCACGAATCCGCGCTGTATAGCCCGCCGAGACGGGACGGATGCCGCTCAGTTCAGGCGCGTTCAGCACCCCGGTATAGTTTTTCTGAAGCAGCCACGCGTGGAGAAACAGATGCTGAATTTGCGGTTCGGGCAGGCCGAGGTCAATCGCGCGGCGGAGTTCAGACTCAGCCGCAACCCCGTCACCAAGCGTCAAATAAATGCGCCCCTGAAACGCATGCGCAAGCGCCCAATCACCGTCAGCCTTAATCGCATTGAGCAGTTCAATCCGCGCCGCCTGCGTTTTGCCGTCATAATATTGTTCTATGCCTGCAACGATGGCCTTGCGCGCCGCCTGCCGGTCTGCGGCATGGGCGGCAGAGGGGAGGGTGAGCGCAAGGAACGCGCAGGCAGCGGCGAGGCGCATCACCTCAGACCACGAGCCCGTGCTGCTTGATTAGGTCATAAAGCGTCGGGCGGCTGATGCCGAGCAGCTTGGCCGCGTTTGAGATATTGCCCTCGGTGCGCGCAATCGCGCGGCGGATCGCACGGCTATCGGCAACATCGCGCACGGCTTTGAGGTTGATCATATCAATCTCATCATCATTATCCGCAGGCTTGCCGAGATCAAGATCAGCCGCGCTCACCAACTTGCCATCGGCCATAATCACTGCACGCTTGATCCGGTTTTCAAGTTCGCGGACGTTGCCCGGCCAATTCCACTGATCAATTGCGGCAAGCGCATCGGGGGCAAGTCCTTTGACTGTCGGGTTCATCGTCGGCGCAAATTTCATGAGGAAATGCCGCGCGAGCAAGCCAGCATCGCCGGGTCGTTCGGCAAGCGTTGGGATGCGGACGACGATTTCGGCCAAGCGGTAATACAGATCTTCGCGGAAACGCCCTTCGCTGATCATCTCTTCAAGATTTTGATGGGTGGCGCAAACGATGCGGGTATCCACCGCGATGGGCTTGCGGCCGCCAATCCGTTCAATCACGCGCTCCTGAAGGAAGCGCAGCAGCTTCACCTGAAGCGGCAAGGGGATGTCACCTACTTCATCAAGGAAGAGTGTGCCGCCCGCCGCCAGCTCAATCTTGCCCTCGGTAGTTTTGACAGCACCCGTAAACGCGCCTTTTTCATGGCCGAATAATTCAGACTCAAGCAAATTTTCAGGGATCGCCGCGCAGTTGATCGCAACGAACGCACCGTTCTTGCGCCTGCTCGCCTCATGTACGCCGCGTGCAAGCAGTTCCTTGCCCGTCCCGCTCGCACCGAGCAGCATAACCGATACGTCGGCTGCGGCAACGCGCTCAATCGTCCGCGCGACTTTGAGCATTTCAGGCGCTGCGGTCACCATGCAGCCCAGCACAGTTGAGTCAGGCGTTGGTTGGGCCGCAAGCCGCATATTATCGGCTTCAATCGCATGGAGGTGAAACGCGCGCGCAACGATCATGCCGAGTTCATCAATATCAACCGGCTTTTGATAAAAATCATACGCACCACTCGCAATCGCGCGCATCGCGCTTTCGCGCGCACCGTGGCCCGATGCGATGATCACCTTGGTATCGGGCTTGAGCGCAAGAATCTCGGCCAAAGTGGCAAAGCCTTCGCTCACCCCGTCAGGATCGGGCGGCAGACCGAGATCAAGCGTGACAACCGCAGGCGATTCGGCGCGCAGCGCATCAATCGCGCTCGTCCGGTCTCCCGCAACGACCACTTCATAATCATCATAGGCCCAGCGGAGTTGGCGCTGAAGCCCTTCATCATCCTCGATGATCAGCAATTTGGGTTTGGGTGCTTCGGTCATGCTGCGGCCTGCTCTAAAATTGGATCAAGGCGCACTTCAGTGACGCCCGGAAGAATAATCGTGAAACGGCTGCCCTTACCTTCGCGGCTCGCAAC